>JBDSOT010000156.1:0-22771 GCA_039914705.1 Gammaproteobacteria bacterium
GGCAGGCGCGTTGCCAGCAGGCCTTGCGGATTGCGCCGTTCAGCGCGGTTGCGCAACAGGTAAGCAACACCAACCATCGCGGCCAACGAGAATGAACCGTAGCCGATAAAGTTTGCCGGCACGTGAATCTTCATCCAGTAGCTCTTCAGGGCCGGCACCAGCGGCTGAATGGCATGCGCCTCGCGCCCGAAGGTGTACCACAACACAAATCCCACCGCCGCAGTGATCACCAGCAACACAAAGGCACCGAGCGAGCGCGTCTTGTAGCGTGCCTCGTAGTAAAGATAAAGCAGGGCCGTGATGACGGAAAACAGCACAAAGACTTCATATAGATTGCTGACCGGAATGTGCCCGACATCAACGTGGATAAGGTAGGACTCGCGCCAGCGCACGAACAGGCCGACCAGGCCCATGGCGGCGGCAGACCAGGTCATGGCCGTGGCTACACGCGTGGTAAAGTCCGAACGCAGGAACAGGCCGGCAAAATAGGCAACCGTGGCCATCACAAACAGCGCACTCATCCACATGATCGCGGATTGGCTGGAGATTAAAAATTTTAGAAAGAAGTTAGTCTCGGCTGCGGCCAGGTTATCACCGTAAATATTAACGGCCAGCAGGCTCAGCACCGCGACGGTGAGCAGGTATATGCGCGCCGGTTTCCAGTTCCAGCCGAAGGCGATGATAGCTGGTGTTACGCCGGCAAGGATAATAGTCTCGTAAATATCCATCACCGCACCGTAGCGGTAAAAGATAAAGGCCGCGCCGCCGATTACTAAAGCGGCCCACACCCAGTCGAACAGACTCAAGGTTTTCAGAAAGGGTTGCTTGTCGAACCCGCCCATCATGACATCGCGCGATACTGCCATAGCTTAACCTCATTTAGTTCTGGGAAATTGCCGCAGTCCGGGACGGACTTATTCAGAGCTTCCTACAGCGCCTTTAAACGCGCCTCCAGGCCGTGCTGCAGGGTGCTGAACTCTTTACTGAAACCGATCTGATCACGCTGACTGGCACCGGCAAATAACAGTTGCGTGGCATCGCCATCCTGTTTTAACCAGACCCACAGACGTCGATGGGGCAGATAAAACATCAGAAACACGCCGATAATCAGCATGCCGAAGCCGATATACACAACATTTTTACCCGGTGCGCGCGTGATTTGCAAGCCTGCTGCCTGAATATGTTCAAAGTGAGTCAATTGCAGGTAATAAACCGATCCGTACTGCGGAATAACACCCATGGCATTCACTGCATCTTCGAAGAACTGGCGGTTTTCCTGTTCCGCAGCGCCCACGGCAACCTTCACACCCTCTTCGGCCAGCACTTCGGCATACAACAGGCCGAGCGCCTTCTGTAACATGCCGACATAAGCGCCTGCGCCCTGCTCAAGCTGTGCCTTGGGTAGATTGGCCTGAAAATAGCGCGCCACGGCATCGAAACCACCTTGATTGAAGATGCCCAGTAGCCGCGTCATGACCCCAGTTAGGGACTGCTCGATTTTAACCTGCTGCTCGCCGACGCTACCGGCAAGAGACTCACGGGCGACCTGCCGGGCAACGCGCTCTATCTTTTGCGGGTCATGCAGCACGGCCATGAAGCGCATAAAGCGCTCGATGCCTCCCTTGGGGTCGGCCGGAACCTGGAGATAACTATATTCATCATTCGGGTTATCGCGCACCCCGCTGATAAAAAACAATCGCCCGTTCTGATCCACCGGCATCATGTAATTTTCGTATTCCCGCGCAGTGCCGCCGACGTCTCTCACCTTGAAAATGAAGCTGGGGCCAAGGTCGCGAAATTTCTGCCCCGACTCGGGCGGCGCGGGTTTTACATTGTAGAACCGGAAGTCTTCCAGCTCGACCGTCAACGGGCCTTGCGCACTGTCCAGTTTTAAACTTTTGCTGACAGCCGCGCTTACCTCAACGGACGCCGCCAGCGGATTCCCCAACGGCCATGCGCGTAACTGCAATCGCGAACCCCCATCGCCGAAGTTAGCCTGGTAAATCGAATAGCCCTTGTAGGTCAACGGGTGATTAACGGCTATGGTCTTGCGCAATGGCTGGGCCAGATCCTTGTCGTAAATGATCAGGTCGCTCTCGAAAGACTTGGGCTGGCCGCTGTCATAATGTTCGATGCGAAAATCCTTAACCTCCACGGAAAAGGGTAGTTCCTGAAGCAAGTAACCATCGCGCACCTTAACGTCGATATGCTTGGCCACGCTACCCTCGGGTATGGAAACCAGACCGCGAAACGAGCTATTGCCCACCGGTAGACGGCTAATGGCCGGCACTTGCGCGGCCGGTAGCGGACGTGTTTCCACCCGCACCTTACCTGTGGCCTCGGCAATCTTCAGCGACATGTTGCCGTCCAGCAAGCCCCCGACGCAAATCACCACGATGGCGATATGCGTAAACAAATAACCCAGGCGATTGGCGGAACCCTTCATGGCGGCCAGCACAATATGATCGGCGTGCTGCTTAGGTCGCAACCGGTAACCGTAAGAATTCAGATGATGGCTGACTGCCTCCGTCACGAGGGCGACATCGCGAGGGATACTCCATTCGGCCCGAGGGTGAAGATTGCGCAGGGATTTTTCGACGACATTCTCGCGGAAGGCACGCATGTCGCGTAACATGCCGGGGCCGTTGCGATATACACACACGCTCGTGGAAACGAGCAGGAAACCGAGGATTAACAAAAACCAGACGGCGCTGTAGACATCGAACAGGCCCAGCGCCTTGTAGACCTCAAACCAGAACGAGCCGAACTTGATGATATAATCACCGTAAGGCTCGTTTTGTTTTAACACCGTGCCGATCACCGAGGCAATCGCCACCATCACCAGCAGCGTAATGGCCAGATTCATCGACCCGATGAATTCCAGCAGGATAGTCCCCGTGGAACGCCGGCTTATATTAGTGCTCACGTGCAATCTCTAGGTTGATACGGTGAAGGGAAACAAACAGCCGGTGGGCATCGTTGTTGTGGTAAGCATCAGACATGCGATCATAATCGGCATTATAACAAACACCTTGCACTACGCCTACGAGGCACATCTGACTTGAACCCGCTGTTTCAGCATATCGAATTCCTCACGGGCGCCCATACGCTGAGCCAGGCCCCGCCCGATGCAGGTTTAGAAGTTGCCTTCGCCGGGCGCTCCAACGCCGGCAAGTCGCGCGCCATCAACGTCATTACCGGCATCAATTCGCTCGCCCGTGTCAGTAAAACCCCCGGCCGTACCCAGCAAATAAATTTCTTTGCGCTCGACGCGACACGCCGCCTGGTTGACTTACCCGGCTACGGCTACGCCAAGGTGCCGGAAAAAATGAAGCGTCATTGGTTGCAGACCCTGGAGCAGTATCTGCAGATGCGCCAATCCTTACAGGGCCTGATATTGGTAATGGATATTCGCCATCCGCTGATGCCCGCCGATCTGCAAATGCTGGATTGGTGCCATGGCGCGCAAATGCCGGTGCATATTTTATTGACCAAGGCCGACAAGCTGAGCAAGGGTGCGGCCAGTGCCAGCCTAGCCAAGGCCCGTAAAATGCTCAGCGAGCGCTACGGCAAAATGGATGCGGCGATTCCTACTGTGGCGCAGACCTTGCAAGTATTCTCTGCACTGGCCCGTCAAGGTATTGATGGGGCCGAGCAACGCTTAGGCGAATGGCTTGATATCAAGCCAAAATAGGCAAAAAAAAGCCCCGGCTCTAAGGGGGTAAGAACCGGGGCGAAAAAAATAACCCTGCTTGGGGAAGCAGAGTTACCCGTTTTGGGGGAAAACGGGGAGCGCGTTTCTGTGCTCTGTTGGTTGAGACAGGACGTCTTTTGATAAGTTCAGAGTTGCCAGAAATTTATTATAAATAATAAAATTCGGCACCAAAGAGAACAAAACGACCGGCGCTCGGCGCAGCATAGCAAATCTTGTTTCTCCAATCAACAAGCAGCCGGTCAGCTACGCCATAAATTTTATAAGTTATTAGCGGCTGCACCGAAAACCGTGCTAATGCGCCTCGTCCCAGTTATTTCCTACCCCAATATCAACCACCAGCGGCACCGCCAGGATCGACTCTGCTGTCATGCAGTTGCGGATAGTCTCCCGGGCCTTGTCCACACTGTCCTCGGCCACCTCAAACACCAGTTCGTCGTGCACCTGCATGATCATACGGACATCAACCCCGCTCGCGCCTAGCCAGGCATCCACACGCAACATGGCAAGCTTGATGATGTCCGCCGCCGTACCCTGCAAGGGCGCGTTGATGGCCGTGCGTTCAGCGTATTGGCGGCGCTGAGCATTACGATCATTGATATGCGGCACATACAGGCGTCGCCCCAGTATCGTTTCGACATAACCCAGCTCGCGCGCCTTGGCGCGGCTGCCATCCATATAAATCTTCACGCCCGGGTAACGTGCAAAATAGCGCGCGACATACTGCTGAGCGGCCAGCCGGTCTATACCCAACTGCCGCGCCAGACCAAATGATGACATGCCATAAATGAGCGCAAAGTTAGTGGTCTTGGCGGTGCGCCGCTGATCCGGCGTCACCTGATCCGGCGCGACGCCGAAGACCTCGGCGGCGGTAATCTTGTGAACATCGTCGGCATCGGCAAAGGCGCGCAACAATTTAGCATCACCGGACAGGTGAGCCATGATGCGCAATTCGATCTGCGAATAGTCCGCTGCCAGGATTTTATAGCCGGGGGCGGCGACAAAGGCCTGGCGTATGCGTCTGCCGGCGGCCGAGCGGATAGGAATATTTTGCAGATTTGGATTGGTCGATGACAGCCGCCCGGTGGCTGCCACTGCCTGCTGGTAGCAGGTGTGCACGCGCGCAGTAGCAGGGTTGATACGTTCGGGCAGGCTGTCGGTATAGGTCGATTTCAGCTTGCTCATGGCGCGGTGTTCGAGAATCAATTTGGGCAAGGGATAATCCAGCGCCAGTTCCTGCAGTACCGGTTCAGCGGTGGACGGCTGGCCCTTCGGTGTTTTTTGCAGCACCGGCAGCCCGAGCTTGTCATACAGTATTTCCTGAATCTGAGCCGGCGAACCCAGATTGAACGGCTGTCCGGCCAGCACATGGGCCTGCTGTTCCAACTCATCCATGCGCATGGCAAGTTCCTCGCTCTGACGATGCAGCATCTCGGGGTCAATACCCACGCCGTTGCGCTCGATGCGCGCAAGCACTAACGCGAGCGGCATTTCCATGTCGGTAAACAAGCGCTGCAGACTCTCTAGCGCATTTACCTGGGGCCATAAAACAAGGTGCAAACGCATAATCAGCGCAGCCTGCTCCGCCGCGTGTACGCTCGCCGCCTCGATGGCAATTTGGTTAAAGGCCAGTTGACGCACGCCCTTGCCGGCGATGGACTCGAGCGTGTTGGCACGGCCGTCCAGATAATTAACAGCCAGCGAATCAACATCATGACGCGTGGCGGTGCTGTCCAGTACATATGATTCCAGCATGGTATCGAAGCGCGCGCCGGCCAGTGTAATGCCGTGATTGGCCAGTACGTGAAAGGCAAATTTGATGTCGTGGCCGAGCTTGGTGCAGTGCGGGTCTTCCAGCAACGGCCGCAAGCGTTCCAGCACCTGATCGCGCGCTAATTGCACAGGTGCATTCGGATAGTCGTGCGCCAGTGGAATGTATGCCGCCGCTACGCCGTCAGACGGCCCCGGCAGCGCAAAGGCAATGCCGACGATCTGCGCCTGCATGTAATCCAGGCTTGTGGTCTGAACATCGAGGCAGACGAACTCGGGCTGGGACAGCTTGGTTAGCCACACATCAAATTGTTCCGGCGTGATGATGGTGTCATAACTTGGGGCAGACGCCCCCCTGACCTCGATCTCCACGGTTTCAGAAACGGCCATTACGATAGCCACGGCAGGTTTGAGCGGCGTCTGCGCCAGCCAGGCCTTGAACTCCAGCTTTTTATATAACTCCCGCAAGGCTTCTACATCGGGCGGGCGCGGGCGCAAATCCAGCGGCGTAACATCCAGCACGACATCGCACTTGACGGTCAGCAGTGAGCGTGAGAGCGGCAATTGTGCCAGTGCAGCACGCAGGTTCTCCCCCACCTTGCCGCCAATCTCTCCGGCATGTTCGATAATGTTATCCAGCGTGCCGTACTGCTTGAGCCATTTGAGGGCGGTGGTCGGCCCGACCTTGGGAACCCCGGGAATGTTATCAACGCTATCGCCGACCAACGCCAGATAATCCACGATGCGTTCCGCCGGAATGCCAAATTTTTGGATCACACCCGGCACATCAAGCACACTGTTATTCATGGTATTGATGAGCGTCACTTGCGCATTGACCAATTGCGCCAAATCCTTATCGCCCGTGTAGATCAGCACATGCATGCCCCGTTCGGCGGCCTGACAGGCCAGCGTCCCGATGACGTCGTCCGCCTCGACCCCATCCACGGCTAAAAGCGGCAAACCCATTGCATGTATAATGGCGTGCAGCGGTGCCGTCTGCACGCTGAGGTCGTCGGGCATGCGTGGCCGATGGGCCTTGTATTGCGCATACAGGTCGTCGCGAAAGGTCTTGCCTTTGGCATCGAACACCAAGGCGATATGCTCGGGTTTCTGCTCTGCCAGCAACTTGCGCACCATATTAACGACGCCGTACACCGCCCCGGTCGGAATGCCTTGGGAATTGGTCAGCGGCGGCATGGCGTAAAAGGCGCGGTAGAGATACGACGTCGCATCCACCAGCACCAGCGGTTTTGTGTGTGTCATGTGCCCATAATTCGGGATAGGGGAAGTAAAACGATTATGAACGAAGCCAGCAAATTTGCCCACCGGGCTATCAATGACTCGCTGCTCACGCGCGAGTCCTGGAAGATTTTCCAGATTACAGCTGAATTTACTGAAGGCTTCGAACAGCTCTCGCAGATCAAACCTTCAGTCAGTATGTTCGGCTCCGCGCGCACCTTACCAGAACATCCTTATTACCAATTGGCCGAAGATATTGCGCGGCTATTGTCGGATGCCGGATTCAGCGTGGTCAGCGGCGGCGGGCCCGGCATTATGGAGGCCATCAATAAAGGTGCGTACGAGGGAAAATCGCCCAGTGTGGGATTAAATATCATCCTGCCTCATGAACAAAGCGGAAATGCCTATCAGGATATCTCCCTCAACTTCAGGCACTTTTTTTCGCGCAAGGTAATGTTCGTAAAATACGCATCGGCCTATGTCATAATGCCGGGCGGTTTTGGCACACTTGATGAACTGGCCGAGATCCTCACTCTGGTGCAAACCCAGAAGGCGCGGCGCATCCCGATCATCCTCGTGCACTCGCCATTCTGGAAAGGACTGCTGGACTGGTTCAGGGAAACGCTGGTTGTGGAAGGCACCATCGGCGCGCTGGATCTGGAATTATTACAGCTACTGGACAAGCCGCAAGACGTGGTAGATGCTATCTTTAACCACTACGAATATCTGGGTCAAGGGCCCTCGGCCGGCGAACAGGGAATCTTGCTGTAGCAACATTACAAAGGATCAGCTTATGAGAAAACCAACGATGCGCTACGCAATTTTAAACGGCCTGCTTCTAATATTTTTTGCGCTGGCAGCACCTCTCACCGCCGCTGAACAGGCTCTGCCTGAGTTAGGCAGCCCGGCGGTGACCGACAGCACCGACACCGATAACGGAGGCGGCCCTACCGAAGAATCACCCGCGCCCAGCGAACTGCTGGCGGTGCCGGAGCCACCCGAAATTCCACAGGCCGTACAGAGCGGCGAGCCGCTGGAGCCTGAGATCACCATCATTCAACGCGACAAGGAAACCGTTGAGGAATTTCGCATCAACGGCCGCTTGTACAAGGTCAAGATCACGCCCAACGCGGGGCCACCCTATTACCTGTTCGATACCGATGGTGACGGCGTGCTTGAGACGCGCGACAATAATGACATTACCGACATTAATATCCCGCAATGGGTGCTGTTTAGCTGGTAAGACAGACGGCGCCATTAACGCGCAGGTTAATCAGCACTTTTAAAGGCACCCATGTCCGTATACACGCGTATCGAGCCGCACGAGCTTGAGGAATTTTTACGGACGTATTCACTCGGCCTACTCGTCGAATTCTCCGGCATCAGTGCGGGTATTGAAAACACCAACTACTTTGTTACCACTACTCAGGGTGAGTATGTCCTCACCCTGTTCGAGACCATGGGCGCACATGAGCTGCCTTATTTTCTCGAATTGATGGCCTTTCTGGCGGAACGCGGTGTGCCCTGCGCGCACCCCGTCCCCGACAACCAACAGCATTATCTGCGCACCCTCAAAGACAAACCGGCGGCACTCGTACAACGGCTGTCCGGGGCTAACGTCCTTTATCCGACTGCGCCGCAATGCCAGGCCGTAGGCGCGGCCCTGGGCAATATGCACACGGCCGGGATGTCCTTCAGCGGCCGGCGGGGCAATGAACGCGGCGCTAGATGGCGACAGACGACCGCGCAGAAACTAACGCCGTGTCTCAATGCCGAAGATGCCGCGCTGCTAAACCGGGAAATGAGTTTTCAGATACAGTTTCGAATGCGCAAACTGCCGAGTGGGGTGATCCATGCCGACCTGTTCCGCGATAATGCGCTGTTTGTGGATGACACTCTCACCGGCATCATCGACTTTTATTACGCCTGCAACGATAGCCTGCTTTACGATGTTGCCGTGACCGTCAATGATTGGTGCAGCCGGCCTGATGGGCACCTAGATGAGGTGAATTTACACGCGCTGTTATCCGCGTACCGGCAGCAACGTGCATTCCACACACATGAGCACGCGGCCTGGCCGGCAATGCTACGCGCCGCCGCACTGCGCTTCTGGCTCTCGCGCCTGCACGACATGCACTTCCCGCGCAAGGGCGAGATGACTCACATCAAGGATCCCGATGTATTCAAGCGTATCCTGCTGCACCGTCAAACACTGGCCGCTGAAGCAGTATCGTTAAGCTCGTAGCGGCAACTAAAACTTAGCGCTTCACCGCAGCATTCACTCGCGCCAGCGCATCCGCTGTAATATCCAGTTCCTCATCGTAATACATACTCTGATTGCTGCTCAGCACCGCCGCGTAGCCCTTCTCTTTTGCAATAGTCTGCGATGCCTGCTTCAAGGCCTTCAGGATATTATCTCTCACCGAATTTCGTTCGTCTGTTAATCTTTTTTCGTAATCGGCGAGTTTTTTGCTGTACTCCTCGCGCTTGGTTTGAAACTGTTTGGCTTTATCGGAGGTGGCGGTGTCCGTAGTTGTAGACTGCTTCAAATCTTCATTAAGTTTTTGCAGACTTTCCCCCATCGCCTCAAGCTCTTTTTTATATTGCGCCTGCTTTTTCGAGAGGCTGGTTTGCGCAGCCTTCGCGGCATCCGCCTCGGTAAAAATCTTCTGCACGTCGATGAAGGCAAATTTACCTTCGGCTGCCTGCACGGCGACCGTCATTCCCAGCAGGGCCAGGGTCAATACAAGTTTCTTTATATTCACTGATTTCTCCATTAATAAATGTTTAACGAAATTCGCCACTGTGTCAGACCTTCACCTTCAGCAACACGGCGTCGATGTGGTTTTGCTTGAGACGCGCACGCACCCGGTTAAGTTCAGCCAGTTCCTTGTAAGGACCAATGTGCACGCGATGCCAGGTATCTTTGTTGTTAACCGTGACGGTCTGAATGTTCGCCTCAATGCCGAGCAGGACCAGGCTTGCCTTGAGCCGGTCGGCCTCCTGGAAACTCTTGAATGAACCAGCCTGCAGGACATAGGTGCCGGCCTTTTCAACCTGCGCCAGGCCTTGCACGGTCTGGCCGGTGACCTCCTGTTCCGGAACCGCCACCTCCATTTCAGGGAGGATCGTGTAAAAGTCAAAGCGGGGGTTGGACGCTGGCTGAGATAATGGCGTGGATTCCGGAATCTTGCGCACGGCGCGGGTATCGGTTTGCGATTTCTGTATGGCCGCTGATGTTGTATTCGCGCCCGTTAACCCAGGTTTATCACCGACGCTGTAACCGCCCAAATAAATCAACAAGGCGATAAACAGGCCGGGTATTAAACCGGCCAGCAGCCAGACCCAACCCGGCGTAGCAGACATATCGCGCTTACGACGGCTGGGGTTTTTATAATCTCGTGTCATGCCGCATTACTCCGCTGTATGTTCTACATGGTGTCGGGCGCAGACACGCCCAGCAAACCCAATCCATTGCGCAGCACCTGACGCGTGGCCATGAGCAGACTCAGGCGTGCGTCGCGCAAATTATCATCCTCGACCAGAAAGACGTGCGCATTGTAGTAAGTGTGAAAATCCGTCGCCAGTTCTTTTAAATAGTAAGCCAGCTGATGCGGCTCATAGGCGAGCGCGGCCTGTTCTATTATTTCCGGGTAACGCGACAGCGTCATCAGCAGGCGCTGCTCGTGCCCCTCGATCAGCAAACCCAGGTGCGCGCGTCCGCGCTGCGCGTCCCAGTTATAACCGCGCTCCGCGCCCTGACGCACTACGCTGCATATTCGTGCATGCGCATATTGCACGTAGAACACCGGGTTTTCATTGCTGCGCGACTTGGCCAGTTCCAGATCAAAGTCCAGGTGTTGATCGCTCTTGCGCATGACATAAAAAAAGCGCGCCGCGTCGTTGCCGACCTCCGCGCGCAATTCGCGCAAGGTGACAAACTCGCCGCTACGCGTGGACATCTGCGCGCGCTCCGCACCGCGATATAAAATGGCAAACTGCACCAGCACCACATCGAGTTTCGCGGCATCCTCACCCAGCGCGGTCAGCGCGGCCTTCACGCGCGGGACATAGCCGTGATGATCCGCGCCCCACACATTGATGATGCGCGTAAAACCACGCTCGAGCTTTTCCGTGTGATAGGCGATGTCGGAGGCAAAATAAGTTTGCTGGCCGTTCTCGCGCACGACTACCCGGTCTTTTTCATCACCGTAGGCCGTCGAGCGAAACCACCAGGCACCGGCGTTTTGATATAAGTCACCGCTGTCCTTGAGGCGCGCTATGGCCTTATCCGCTGCGTCGCTGTCGCTGAGAGAACGCTCGGAAAACCAGTTGTCGTACTGTACGCCGAATGCCTCAAGATCATCGCGAATATCAGCGAGTATGGTGTTCAGGCCAACATTAAATAAGCTGCGATAAGCGCCCTCGCCAAGTAATTCCCGGGCGCGGGCGACGAGTGCGTCTATGTAGACATCTTTATCGCCATCGCCGTCCGGCAATGCATCGGCAGGCAGACCTGCGCTAATCTCGCGCACCGCACGGCACATAGCGCGGCCGTGATCGTTCTGCAGCTGGCGCGCAATGGCGCGAACATAATCGCCCTTATAACCATTGACGGGAAACGGCATCTGTTCACCGCATAACTCAAGATAGCGCAGCCAGACACTGACGGTGAGAATGTCCATCTGACGGCCCGCGTCATTCACGTAATACTCGCGCTGCGCCTTGAAACCAACGGCATCCAGCAGATTAGCAATCGAGCTGCCGATGGCCGCGCCGCGCCCGTGTCCGACATGCAGCGGACCGTTGGGATTGGCCGAGACAAACTCCACCTGCACCGCAGCGCCTTTACCCAACCGGCTTTTACCATAGCCTTCAGCGGCGTCCAGAATTTCGCTGACGACAGCCTGAAATGCCGTAGGGGCCATAAAGAAATTAATAAACCCCGGGCCGGCAATCTCCACTCTGTCAACCTGGCTGGAGGCGGGCAACCGGCTGGCAATCAATTCGGCAAGCTCACGCGGCTTGCGGCGCGCCGCCTTGGACAAACCCAGTGCGACATTGCTGGCAAAATCGCCGTGCTGCTGGTCGCGCGCGCGCTCAATGTCGATCTGCACCTCCATCGCCGGAAGCAGCGTTTCGCGTTGCAGGGTGTCAATGGCGCTGGATAAAAGGCTGCGTAAAAGGGATTTCATTATTAAAACGTTGTTGGTAAATGAACAGTGGCGAGCGGCAAATAGTTGGCTAGTTTAGCATGGCTGGTTTGCGTGTTGACGCGCGCTGTGTATTTATCCCATCTCCATGGGATCGACATCAATCGACCAGCGCACCTTGCGCCCCATTTTCAGGCCTTCTAATTGCGGGATCCAGTTGCTGAGGAAGCGCTGCAATTCAGTGCGGTGCGCGGCCTGCACCAACAATTGTGCGCGGTAACGCCCGGCGCGACGCTCCATCGGCGCCGCTACCGGACCCAGCAATTGCAGCGTTTGCCGGTTTGCCGCCAGCCCCAGCGCGCGTGCCTGATTCAGAAAGGCTTGCGGCGGCGCAGGCGCGACGGCGGTGGCGCGCAATAAGGCCATGCAACTGTATGGCGGCAGCTCGGCCAGTCGTCGCTCATCCAGGGCGGCCTGTGCAAATGCCGCGTAGCCCTTGCTCAGTAATGTGCGCAAGAGTGGATGATCCGGATGGCGGGTTTGAATAAATACCTGGCCCGGCTTGTCGCTGCGTCCGGCGCGCCCGGTCACCTGCACGATCAACTGGGCCATGCGTTCCGGGCTGCGGAAGTCCATGCCGAACAGGCCTTGATCGGCATCAAGAATTCCCACCAGCGTCACATTGGGCAGGTGATGGCCCTTGGCCAGCATCTGCGTGCCGATCAGGATCTGGCTGCGTCCGTCGTGTACGCCGTCAAGCATGGCCTGCATCGCACCCTTGCGGCGCGTACTGTCGCGGTCGATGCGCACCCGGCCGGTATGCGGAAAACGTTGCGCCAGGACTTGCTCAACGCGCTCGGTGCCCTGCCCCAGCGGGCGCAGATTACTGCCGGCGCAGTCCGGGCACTGTGGGGTCAGCGGCCGCTGTGCGCCACAATGATGGCAGCGCAGTAGATGGCGCTGTTGTTGATAGAACACCATGCGTGCGTCGCAGCGGCTGCACACCGCCAGCCAGCCGCAATCATGACAGATCAGGCTGGGTGCATAGCCGCGCCGGTTGAGAAACAGCAGCACCTGTTCGCCCTTGTCCAGATGTTGTTGCATGGTAACCAGCAACGACGTCGACAGCCCACCCTCCAGCACCTGGTGACGCACGTCTCGCATGCTGACGGAAGGCGCTTGGGCGCTACCGGCGCGCTGTGGCAGCACCAGACGCTGATAACGGCACTGCTGGACATTGTGCAGGCTCTCCAGCGCCGGCGTAGCCGACCCCAGCACAATCGGCACCTGCGCCTGCTGGGCGCGCCACACAGCCACATCGCGGGCGTGATAGCGAAAGCCGTCCTGCTGTTTGAATGAGAGGTCGTGTTCCTCATCAATGATGAAAATGCCGGGACGTTTCAGGGGCGTGAACACGGCCGAGCGCGTGCCAAGTACTATGGGTGCGCTACCGTCACGCGCCATCAGCCAGGCGCACAGCCGTTCCTGATCATTAAGACTGGAATGCAGCACAGCAACCGGTACCTGAAAGCGCTGCTGGAAGCGCTGCACGAGTTGCGGCGTCAGGCCGATCTCGGGCACCAGCACCAGTGCCTGCCGGCCGTCGGCTATCACCCGTTCAATCAGGCGCAGATAAACCTCGGTCTTGCCGCTGCCGGTCACACCGTCGAGTACAAAGGCCTGAAACGACCCTAGCGCCGCCGCCACGGCCTCAACCGCTTGCTGCTGATGTGCGTTGAGTTCAAGCGAGGCCTCGCTATCAGCCTCTCCGACACGGTTGGTAGAGGCAGTAAGGCACGGCGTCTGCCGCCCTTCGACCCAGCCCTTCTCTATTAATTTATGCAACACCGGACGCCAGTTGCCCGCGCTCAGTTGATTACTGCTCAGGCCTTCTACCTGGGCCTGCAACAGACCCAGTAATGCGGCCTGGCGCGGTGCGCGCAGCAAGCTTTCCGGCCGGGCGGCTAAGCCTGTTGCGGTCAACCGCCAGCGAGTGACGCCGTGCGCCTGCGCCGCACCTCCCTGCCGCAATAATGCCGGAAGGGCGCTCAGCACGACCTCGCCCACTGGATAGTGGTAATAGGAACTTGCCCAGTGCAAAAGTTTGAGGATGTCGGCGGGCAGTAACGGCTGTTGATCCAGCACATCCAGGGCGGGCTTGATACGCTCAGGCGCTATCCGGCTCATCGTCATCACATTGAGTATGATGCCGACTACCTTAGCCCGCCCGAACGGCACCGTGACGCGCATACCGGGGCTTAGCGCAGTGTTGTCGTAACCGGGCGGCGCGTAGTAATCAAAACTCTGGCGCAGGGGCGATGGCACCGCCACGTCTATTACCAGTGGAGAACCTGGCATTGCGCTCACCGAGCAGTTCGGGTGTTTTGTGATGCACAGCACATTTTTATAAATCTGATTTGGCAGGTGCGCTTCATAAATTTTCTAGGTTAAATTCGCTAAGTTTCTGTGTGTTATTAGATTTAATCTTTATCCACAAAATCTGTGGATAACTCTGTGGAATAGTGCTTGCCTAAGAGCCTGAACCCGCGACGATAGTGGATTATGAACAAAATGTGTATAAATTAAACGTTTATATAAACAGTAATAGTTTCAATGACATGAACAATGTCTGTGGATTCCGGCGGACGGCACTTGCAATAAGCTCGGGGCTGAGCATTAGACTGTGTATAAGGTAACCTGAAAACCAGGCAATCTATGGATTTGCTCAGGAAATCGCTGAAATTGCGGACATCAAGCACCAGCCAACTCAAGAACCGCCTTCCAGCAACTTTTCCACGGCGGGCACTGCGGCGCGTTGCATTGATTTGCCATCCACCGGGCTGCGCGGGGCCTGACGCAGGCCGTTCACGGGGAAAATCGTCAGATCAATGACCGTTTCATCCGCCAGAAAACGGTAGACGGGGTAGGCAATGGCTACTGTTTCACCCGCCAGGCGTAGGTGATGTTCCAGTGTCTCAAAGGGAATGTCTTCCTGTTCCAGGAATAGCCCAACCTCATGAGGGGTATCTGCAAATAGGTGCAAACTGACGGCGGAGTGTTCATGGGCGGTGCCGTTTAGCACCGGCCCTACCAGCCGGGCATCGAATTGCCTGAAAAAGCGCATGGCGTGGAGGGCGGTTTCACGCAGACGTCTAAGGCGTTGCGGTTGCTTGTCTGCCTGAAACAGACGTTGATATTCCCCCAGCGCCAGTTCAACTTCTTCATTGCCGGGCATGTTTTGCGTTTCGCTGGCACCCAACTGCGCCGCTGCCTTGCGTTTAGCGGCGTAATAATCGGCCATGCCATGCTCAGCCATCAGGCGTGCGGCCTCTATGGCGATTAACTGGCGCATTTGCCGGTCTCTGGCGCTGCTGCGTATACCCATAGTATTGGTGGAACTGAAGCAGAGATTAAAATAGCTGTTCGGGAACCCCGGTGCCGACAGGGCTGTTAGCCCCGGGCGGGGGCATATCGCTTTCCCCTCCGGATTGATCGGCATCAAGTTGTGGAACGGTACCGCTGACTAACTGGCCAGAGTCGGGATCCATGTTTTCGGTCAGTATTCCGGATGGCGGTGCGAGCAGCTTTTCCGGTAGATCCTTTAACGCCACCTCCATGAAGCGCATCCACATGGGCAGCGCGGCATGCCCACCCGTTTCCAGATTGCCGAGGGGATTGTGTTTGTCAAAACCCACCCAGGAGACAGCCACGATATCGCTGTTAAAACCGGCAAACCAGGCATCGCGCTGTTCATTGGTAGTCCCCGTCTTGCCGGCCAGGTCGTTGCGGTTGAGCGCCATGGCGCGGCGCGCCGTTCCCTTGCGGATTACATCGCGCATCATTGAGGTCATCAGATAGGCATTCTGCGCGGTGATAACGCGTTGCGCGGATTTACCAGCGCTGATGGCAGCAGCCGCGACTACGCTGCCGGTGGACTCACTGGCAATTGCTTCATCGGCAATTGGCTCATCCGCCACCCCCTCTTCATTGCGAATATCAGCCTGTAATTGTTCTTCGGCGGTGAGGGCGGTGGGCGCATTCGCAGTCAGGGTTTCCAACACGGGCGGTTCAGCCTGCATCAACACTCCATCGGGACCCTCGATGCGCTCGATAAAATAAGGTTCGATCCGGTAGCCACCGTTAGCAAACACCAGATAGCCCTGGGCCAGTTCCATGGGCGTGCTGACACTGCTGCCGAGCGCCAGCGAAAGACCTCTGGGCAGGCGCGCGCGCGGAAATCCGAAGCGCGTAATGTAGTTGATGGCGTATTTAATGCCGATGGCGCGCAGCACACGAATCGATACCAGGTTGCGCGAGTGCGCCAAGGCATTGCGCAGGGTAGTTGGCCCGTTGAACTTGCGCCCGTAGTTCTCGGGGCGCCAGGCATCACCAAAATTGGCATTTTCCACCACGATGGGCGCGTCGTTAATCACACTCGCCGGGGTAAAACCGCGATCCAGGGCCGCCGAATATAGAAAGGGCTTAAAGCTCGACCCGGGTTGGCGGTCTGCCTGGGTTACGCGATTGAAGCTACTTTCATAAAAATAAAATCCGCCAACCAGCGAGGTGACCGCCCCCGTGTTCGGTGTCAGCGATACCATTGCGCCTTGTACGGTCGGCACCTGGGCAAGCTGCCACTGCCCCTCGGGGAGCGGCAACAGGCCGACGATGTCGCCGACCGCGAGGATATCCCCCGCCGTCTTCGGCACCGGGCCACGCTTGTTTTCATCTATATATGTCCGCGCCCAGGACAGGCCCGCCCAGGGCACCTCGACCAGTCCAACGCTGGGGCTGTAGAGACGCGCGCTTTGCTCCTCCACCTTAATCACCAGGGCCGGCAAGATGTTGCCGGTTACGGACGCCCCGGCCAGCAATTTATTCCACTGGGTCGGCCCGGCGGAGACGGGCACCTCTACATGGCGTACCGGTTTACGATAACCGTGACGCATATCGTATTCAATCAGGGCGACGCGCAGTGCTGCGTTTGCAGTGTGCTGTAGTTGCGCGTCCACCGTAGTGACCACGCGGTAGCCGCCTGTGTAGGCCTCCTCGCCATAACGCCGCACCATTTCGCTACGCACCATCTCGGCCACATAAGGTGCCTCCACCTCGATCTGCAAGCTGTGGCGGCGCGCAGTTTCGGGGCTGGCCAGCGCAGCTTTATAGGCTGCGTCGTCCAGATACTCAAGGTCATTCATACGTTCAAGAACGTAATTGCGACGCTGCGTGGCGCGCACCAGGTTTACGACCGGATTGAATCTGGAAGGGGCCTTGGGTAAACCTGCGAGCATGGCCATCTGCGCAACGGTCAACTTGTCGAGCGTGACGCCGTAATAGAGTTGCGCGGCGGCGGCAACCCCATAGGCACGATTGCCCAGATAAATTTTATTAAGGTAAAGCTCGAGGATGCTATTTTTGTCCAGTTCGCTCTCTATTTTAAGTGCGAGCAGGATTTCCTTGAGTTTGCGCGAATAGGTTTTCTCGCTATTCAGGAAAAAATTGCGCGCCACCTGCATGGTGATGGTGCTACCACCCTGCCGCTTCTCGCCCGTGGTAAGCAGGTGCAGCGAGGCACGCATCAGGCCCTGATAGTCCACACCGGGATGTGTATAGAAGCGATCATCCTCGGCTGCCAGCACCGCCTGTATTAGCTGCTTGGGCACCTCGGATATCTTGACCGGGATACGCCGCATCTCGCCGAATTCGCCAATCAATTGATCGGAGCGGCTGTACACGCGCAGCGGCACCTGCAAACGTACCTCCCGCAAACTATCAATCGAGGGAAGTTGCGGGGCGAGAATTATATAAGCCGCGCCAAGAATAATTATCCCCAGAGAAAATATTCCAAATGCACCGGCCAATATGAAGCTGAAGAATTTATAGAGTGGGTGCATGGCCTGATCAATGCATGTAAGTAAGCCATATTAACAAACGCGGGGGAATATAAAACTCCCTTGACGCGGCTAATAATGAGGTTGCTTTTCCAATATATTACGCTAAAGTGGCTAGCATTTAACAAACTAATTTATGTATGCTAGATAACACTTTGGTATACCAAAGGAAAAAACAGTGGGATTTTTCAAAAAAGAAGTCGCTTCAATGCTCGGCCTGGATATTAGTTCGACAGCCGTAAAGCTGCTGGAACTGAGCCACAAAGGGGGGCGTTATCGCATTGAGTGTTACGCCATCGAGCCGCTCGCGGCCGGTGCCGTGGTCGAAAAGAAAATTGCCAATGCGGAAGCGGTCGGCGAGGCCATTAAAAATGCAATCAAGCGCTCGCGTACACGCGCCAAGCATGCCGCCGTCGCAGTCGCGGGTTCTTCGGTAATCACCAAGCTCATCAACCTGCCCACTGTCATGAGCGACGATGAAATGGCCAGCCAGATCGAACTGGACGCCCATCAATATATCCCCTATCCGCTTGAAGAGGTGCATCTCGACTTCCAGGTTATCGGCCCTACTGAACGCGACCCTGCGCTTATGGACGTGTTGCTGGCGGCATCGCGCAGTGAGAACGTCGACATGCGCGTGGCTGCGCTGGAATTGGGTGGACTCACCGCCGCTGTCGTGGATGTCGAGGCCTACGCCACGGAGACCGCGCTCAGCCTGATTACCCAGAATATGCCGGGCCAGGGAATTGGCATGAGACTTGCCATCTTCGACGTGGGGGCAACCATGACCAGCTTTAATGTCATTGACGAACACAAAGTCATCTACACACGCGAGCAAACCTTTGGCGGCAAGCAATTGACTGACGAGATTCAACGCCGCTATGAGCTGTCCCCTGAAGATGCCGCCATCGGCAAGGAGCAGGGCGGTTTGCCACCGGATTATGAGGCAGAGGTGCTGGAACCTTTCAAGGAAACCATGGCCCAACAGATTACCCGTTCCCTGCAATTCTTCTTCAGTTCCAGCCCGTACCACAGTGTTGATCATATCCTGCTGGCCGGCGGATGCGCCCTGATTCCGGGAATTGCCGACTTAATAAGCTCCAAGACCGACACGCCGACCACCATCGCAAATCCGTTTGCCGGCATGACCGTAGCCTCACGCGTAAATGCTCAGTCGGCGAGCCGGGATGCGCCCGCGCTGCTGATCGCCTGCGGACTCGCCATGCGCAGCTTTGATGCTGCATCGAGCCGCGCATGACACGCATTAACCTACTCCCTTGGCGCCAGGCCCGGCGCAAGGAACAGGAGAGACAATTCACCTTTATCGCCGCAGGCACGGTGGCACTAATGATTGGCCTGGTGTTTTACGTGCACATCCATTTCAGCGGTCTGATTGACAACCAAAATGGCAGAAACGATTTCCTGACCGCGCAGATTGCCATCCTCGACAAGCAGATCGGCGAGATCAACAACCTGTCCGCCGAAAAGGCGCGCCTGCTCGCGCGCATGACTATTATTCAGGAGTTGCAAACCAGCCGGCCGATCAGCGTGCATCTGTTCGATGAACTGGTAAACGCCCTGCCTGAAGGCTCTTATTACACGATTGTGAAGCAGCAAGGCACTGCACTGACGCTGGAAGGCATGGCGCAGTCCAACGCCCGGGTCTCGACATTAATGCGCAATATCGAGTCCTCGCCGTGGCTGGAAAATCCGGTGCTGGATCTGATTGAATCGAAAGATGCTGACAAGGAAAGCGGGGCACGTTACGTGCTGCGCGTGAATCAAAAGGCACAGAGCGAGCCTGGTACACTCACCACGCCCGCAAAACCTGCCGCTCCAGCACAGCAGGCGGCCCAATGAATTTCTCCGACATCAACGATCTCGATTTCAAAAATATCGGCGGTTGGCCGAAGCCGGCCAAGATCGGCCTGGTTGTTATCCTGTCCATTGCAATACTCGGCGCGGGCTACTGGTTCGACACTCAACATCAGCTAACGGAACTCAAGGCGGCTGAGGCAAAAGAGCAGGAATTAAAACTCTCATTCGAGTCCAAGCAGGCCAAGGCCGTCAACCTCGAGGGCTACACGGCACAATTGCAGGAAATGAAAAAGACCTTTGGTGCCATGCTTCGGCAATTGCCCAGCAAGGCGGAGGTGGCGGATTTACTGGTCGACATCTCGCAGACCGGCCTGGCCAGTGGCCTGGAATTTGAGCTGTTCAGTCCCAAGACGGAGGTTCCGAAGGACTTTTATGCAGAGCTGCCCATCAGCATCCGCGTTACCGGTGGCTATCACCAATTAGGGACGTTTGTCAGTGGTGTCGCCGCGCTGCCGCGTATCGTCACCCTGCATGACGCCTCGATCATCCATCCGGACAAGAGCGACAAACTTGTTATGGAAATCACCGCCAAGACCTATCGCTATCTCGATGAGCTGATTCCCACCGCGCCAGCAGAAGCCGCCAAGGAAGCCCCCAAGTGATAAATTTATTGGCACGGCGTTATACGATTATTGGCAGCCTGCTGATTTGCCTTCCTCTGGCGGGTTGTGGCGGCGATAACTTAGACGACCTGCGAACTTATACTCAAGAAGTGAAAGCTCGCCCTAAGGGCGTTATTGAGCCACTCCCGCAAATTCGCACGCAAGAGACCTATGCCTACTCCGGCAAGGATCTGCGTGATCCGTTTTCGCCTCCGCCGCAGGAAGCCCCGCCGCCTACGGTGGATAAACTGACCCCCGATATCAACCGGCAGAAAGAACTGCTCGAAGAATACCCGCTGGATAGCCTGAAAATGGTGGGTACCGTTAAAAATAACAATGAAACATGGTCACTGGTGCGGGCCCCCGACGGGATTATTTACCGCGTCAGACCGAATAATTACATGGGCAAAAATTACGGCAAGATTACCAGCATTTCAGAAGAAAGCATTGAATTAGTCGAGACCATCGAGGATGGACAAGGGGGGTGGATGGAACGCCCGGCCTCATTGGTTTTAAGTGAAAATAAATAAGGGGAAAACAAGATGATCCTGACCATTACCAGTGCGGGCAAATTTATCCAGGACGTTTTTGCACGAGGCTACCGGAGATTACAGCGATCCGCTGACAACCTGCTTACCTTCATCGCATGCGCCGCCGTCATCCTGGCCTTGCTGCCGCAGACCAGCACAGCCGCCGACGTTGCGCCAGAAACCAGCAGCACCCCCGGCATCACCCTGACAGAAGTCAGCGCATCTTCGCTGCCCGGCAATCGCGTACAGGTAAAGCTGGCCATGAGCGGTGCGCCCGTCAAGCCATTAAGTTTCACCATTGATAACCCGGCACGCATCGCGCTCGACTTCCCCAACACCCGTGTCAGCCTGCCCAAGAATACCCAGAACGTGGGCTTAGGCATGGTGACCAGCGTCAACGCGGTAGAGGCCAAGGGCCGCACCCGCGTGGTACTCAACCTTGTGCAACTGGTGCCTTATGAAACACGCATCGAAGGCAATAATGTTTACCTCACACTGAACAGCGCAGCCGGCTCCGGCGCGACAACCATCGCAGCCAACGATGCGGATTCAAGCTCAGCGGGTACGATGCGCGCAGTCGCCCAAACCTCCGGCGATGCCCTGGGTAACATCGACTTCCGGCGCGGTGAGAAAGGCGAAGGCCGCGTCGTCGTCTCACTTTCCAACCCCTCTGCCAGCGTAGACATTCGCGAGGAAGGCGGCCAAATTCTCGTCGATTTCGCCAACACCACACTGCCCGAAAGATTGGAGCGGCGTCTTGACGTAGCCGATTTTGCCACGCCGGTGCGAACCGTTGAAACCTCTACGCAAGGCAAAAATGTGCACATGGTTATCACCGCTGCCGGCGAGTATGAGCAACTGGCTTATCAATCGGGCAATGTATTTACCATCGAGGTCAAACCTCTCACCAAGCAGGAGCTGGAACTGGCCAAAAAGGCCAAGCTTGCCTACAGCGGCGAAAAGCTGTCGCTTAATTTTCAGGACATCGAGGTGCGCTCGGTGTTGCAGCTCATCGCCGATTTTACCGGACTCAACATCGTCACCAGCGACTCGGTGCAGGGCAATCTCACGCTGCGTCTGAAGGATGTGCCGTGGGACCAGGCGCTGGACATTATCCTGCAAAGCAAAGGTCTGACCATGCGCCAGACCGGCAACGTGCTTCAAATCGCCCCCACTGAAGAGGTGGCGGCGCGCGAAAAAATTGAACTGGAATCCCAGAAGCAGGTAGCGGAACTTGCTCCGCTGCGCTCTGAAATGGTTCGCATCAATTATGCTAAGGCCAGTGACCTTGCCACACTGTTAAAGGCCAAGGAAAACTCACTGCTATCCGCACGCGGCAATGTCACCATTGATGATCGCACCAATACCCTGCTGATTCAGGACACCATCGAAAAACTGGCCGAGATCCGGCAGTTGATTACCGTGCTGGACGTCGCGCAACGCCAGGTGCAAATCGAATCTCGCATCGTAGTTGCCAATAATGATTTCAGCAAAAACATCGGCGTCCGCTTTGGCGTTAACAATGTCGATGACACTAAAAATGGCATCACCAGCATCGGCGGCTCTGCGCGAGCCAACGATGGCATTATCAACGACGCCGTGACTAACCTCGGCACCACCGGCAGCCCATTCCCGGTCGGCGTGCCGTTATTAGCCGACCGTTTGAATGTCAACCTGCCGGTTGCTTCGGGCAATGCCGGCCGGATTGCCCTTGGCATTCTTAGCTCCGGGTTCTTGCTGGATCTGGAATTATCCGCCCTGCAGGCTGAGGGCCGCGGTGAAGTGATCTCCAATCCACGGGTGATCACCTCCAATCAAAAAGAGGCCTTGATCGAACAGGGCACCGAAATACCGTACCTTGAAGCAAGCTCCAGTGGCGCGGCCACCGTGTCCTTCAAGAAGGCTGTGTTAAGCCTTAAGGTCACACCGCAAATTACCCCGGACGACCGCATCATTATGGATTTGACAGTGACTCAGGATACCGTCGGCCAGACTA
>JBDSOT010000167.1:0-2672 GCA_039914705.1 Gammaproteobacteria bacterium
GGCTTGGAACTCTGCGCGTGCTCGACCATGGTGGCGATGCGTGCGAGCGCCGTGTCCTTGCCCACGCGCGTGGCGCGGAAGGTAAATGCGCCGGTCTTATTCATGCTGGCGCCAATCACGGCATCACCCGGTTGCTTATCTACCGGCACCGATTCTCCCGTGACCACCGACTCGTCAATCGTGGATTCACCTTCAAGGATGATGCCGTCCACCGGAATCTTTTCACCGGGACGCACCAGCACGGTATCGTCGACGACAACCTCTTCAATGGGGATATCAATTTCGCGGCCTTGGCGAATCACGCGCGCGGTCTTGGCCTGCAATTCCAGCAGCTTTTTAATGGCGGCGCTGGAGCGGCCCTTGGCTCGCAATTCCAAGGCTTGGCCCAGCACCACCAAGGCGATTACGATTACTGCCACATCGAAGTACATCCCTGCAGTGCCTGTGGGAAACAGGCCGGGGGCAATGGCCACGACCGTGGAGTAAAGCCACGCGGCGCCCGTACCCAGCGCTACGAGGGTATCCATATTCGCGTTGTGATTGCGGAAATTATTCCATGCTCCGGCGAAGAATTGGTTGCCGGACCACGCCAGCACAGGGAAGGTTAAAATCGCTGCCGCAATGCCGATCATCCGATGCCATTGCATCATCGATACTCGAAGCGCAGGGATGAACTCCATAAGCATTAACGGCAATATCAATACGCCGATGAGCGCGGCAAACCAGAATTTTCGCATCAGGGTGCGATATTCCAGCACCTGTGGTGTTTGCGAGTCAGTCCTTGTAAATACAGCGTCCATGCCGGAAATTTAAACCTTGGCCGAAATATTCGTTGGCGGCGGCTCATCTTTTTTACCGCCGAGCCAGCGCGCGATGGTGCGGAACACCTGCTTGATGCCGCGCCATAGTTTGGGCAATAGCCAGATCATGAGTGCGATGAAAATTATCATCAGTACAATAAGTAGCACTGGATGATTAACCGCCGCCCATATACCGGCAAACACGGCCACATCCTCCGCGAGCGATGCAGACCAATTGGTGAACGGTTCAGGCGAGGTATTGATTAACACACGCGAACCGGCCTTGGTGGCATGTACACCGGCGGTGAGTGCGCCGCCGAGAATGGCGGCTGAAAGCTGCATGACGGGATTGATATCGCCCACCGCACCGGCCGCCAGCAGCGCCCCGGCAGGTATGCGAATAAAGGTGTGAATGGCGTCCCAGCCGGTATCCACGCCGGGGATTTTATCGGCGAAGAATTCCACGCAGTACATGAATCCGGCCGCAGCGATGACCATGGGGTCAGCGAGTATCTGCAAGTCGGGCGGCAAGGTCATGTTGCCGGTATTGCCGAGCAGGCCCAGCATCAAAAGGGCCGCATACAGGTTTATGCCGCTGGCCCATGCAACTCCCAGAGTCAGTGCGAGGGTGCTGATAATATCTTGATATTCCATGAGCGTCTCCGTAATAACGTTACGTAGCTAACATGGTAATCCAATGCGGGAATAATGACACCGGGTTACAGGCTGCGCCCAAATGGTGTGAGCTTATAAAGCATTGGCCGGCACCCGGCTATCGGAACAACCGATCCATAGGTAGGCGGGAGATTGCTGGTGGGACAGCTTGAAAAAGAACTCCGGATCGCGTTCCAGGAACTGCTCGGCCCAGGCCTTATTGTTCTGCAAGACGTGATTCAGCATGTGCTTATCCCGATGTGAGGGTGATGTTGAATGGTGCGGTGCGCGAGTGCATGTTAGGGTCGTAGTTTACGTTGCTGAGCAGTCTTATAGAACTAATCAGATGCTATAAGGTCTGTTTAATAGTTCCCTAAATCAATCCGCTAAATCGCATTAACAATACAATACAGGAGTTAACTAACATGGAGCCTACCAATACCCAAACATTTTCCTCAAATTCACCCGCCGCAGGGTCTCTGCCGGTAACTAATGCGGCACAGGACTCGAAAGACCGGCCGGGTATGAGCGATATAGCCCGCGATGCTAAACAGAAGGCGCAGGGCAGCACAAAGAGGCTCGCCGCACAGGTGCGGCATCAGGCTACCAGCATGGTTGAAAACAAGAAAACCCAGATAGCGGGGCACGTCAGCAGCTTTGCCGATGCCGTGCGCAAGACGGCCGAACATCTGGGCGATCAGCACGGCGGTATCGCCCAGTATGTCCACAGTTTTGCCAGGAACCTGGACGACATGGCAGACGGCCTGCAATCCAAGGATATAAGCGAGCTGCTTGCGCAAACGAAAGATTTTGCACGACGCAGGCCCGCTATTTTCGTGGGTGGTGCGGTGGCCGCAGGTTTTCTGCTCGCGCGTTTTCTCAAGAGCAGCGATGAGCATTCACGCCCCGGTTCTGACTCCTCCGGTTCCGACTACTATAGGCGCGACTGAATGTTAGGGAAGCTCTGAATAAGTCCATCCTGGACTTCTCAGAGCATGAAAAGCAAAAACGTGGTTTTTGCTTTTCTCCTTGAAAATGGACAATGGCGACAAGGAGAATTATATGAAGTCAGACTTTCATAACTTAACCGACCGCTCGCTCGGGACACTCATCTCAGGTTTGGCCCGCGATGTCACCCGGCTGGTGCGCAAGGAAGGCGAATTGGCCAGAACCGAAGTATCCGGAAAGATTTCCCAGGCGGCTGATGGCATGATTTAT
>JBDSOT010000009.1:0-2688 GCA_039914705.1 Gammaproteobacteria bacterium
CGGGGTGAATGCCCGCCGAGGGCACCGGCATGACGGGCTGCTGATTGCCACCGGGCGCGCGCAGGATGTCGCGGATGCGAAACTCGGCAGCCTTTGTGAACGGCAAAGAGCCGTAATGCGCCGGATAAAGCACGGCGTCGGCACCGGCATGGCGCATCAGCGTTCCTAAACTTACGGCATAATCGATACCGTAATCGGCGCTGCCATCGCTAGCCCCGCCCCAGGCACCTGCGAGTGCGGGATGCGCGAAGATCGGTGCCTCTATTTCACGATCAGCGGCCAAGGCCTCGAGCGCCGGGTAACCATAAACCAATACATTGAGCAGCAAGGCATTAGCACCCTTTTGCACCAGTTCACGTGCCATGCTGTTCAACCGGTCGGCGCGCCCGGTAACGTTCACCGCGTAAAGAATCTCGCGGCCGGTCTCCTGTTTCACCTCGTCGATCACAGAGCGGCAGGCACGCATGCGATGCAGCGTCGGGGCCGAGGGTAGATTACCCAGAATTTCGTCGTCCTTGATGACATCCAGGCCGGCCATGGCGACCTCGCGCAAGAGTTGCGCGTGATCCAGGGCATTCAGTCCCAGCGCGGGCTTGAAGATACCCATGATCAGCGGCCGATCAAATACACCGGTGCGTTTACGCAGGCCCTCCAGACCGCATTTGGCGCGCGTGCCGTAATCCGCCGGTAATACGACATCCAATACGCGCGCCGGGCCTGCGAGGCTGTATTTACCGAAGATCATGGTGAGCAAGGTGCCGATGTCGCCCTCGGTGTTTGCCACCGGAAAGCCGATGCGCGCCCATGAACTGCCATCGGGCTGTTGTTCGACGCTCAGTACCTGCGCCAAATGACTTTGCAGTTCCGCTGCGCGATGCATGAACTGCGCGCCCCAGGAACCGCTGGTCTGCCCGATGGCGATGACCTGCGCCTGTTTGTTGGCATCAATGTGAGCGGGAAAACGGTAGGTGACTTCGATCATTTTTATGGGAGGCTCGGGATTAAAAACTCAACGCGAAGGCGTGCAGGTAACTCAACAAAACTAGAATGGAACGAAGCGCAATGAAAGTTCTTTACGACCTTGCGTTGGCCGTTAAATATTCAACCAAAAATTACCGGCCGCTCGGTATACACCGGACTCCAGCCGCTGGTGTCGATAAAATAGCGCACCGCCTTGATGCGTTTCGAATCACCGAGCTTGAACCAATGTTCGGTATTGGCCGGGACATTGATGTAATCGCCGCCGCTCACCTCAAGCATGAATTGATTACCGCCGGGGTCGATAAAACCGAAGTAGCCGCGCCCGGCGAGGATGTAACGCACCTCGTAATCCGTGTGATAATGCACCTTGTCAAATTTGCCGAGCATCTCCGCAAGACCAGGCACATCCTCATGCAACACAATCATGTCGCGCGTGACAAAACCCGACTCCGCTTTTAGCATTTCAAAACGGTTATCGACCGCGCGCAGCAATTCTTCCTTTTCCGCATCGTCGAGCGCAGCCCTATCAAGCAGTTCGCGCGCCCGGGCATTCTCCGGCGCAGGCCAATGGCGCAAGACAATCCCGATCTCGGCAAGCTTGTCCTGGATAACCGGTAGATCGCGGGTCTCGGTGGTGTCGGCGAATATCATGCGGGCCATAGGGTGATCCTCCCTTACTTAAGCTCAATGAATGGATAAATCAGAAGTGACGAATTAAGTTTAAACCCAGCGACTTTTCTTGCAAGTTGTCACTTGCTACTGGTTATTGCCGCTACCCTCGACCGCGCGAGCGGGTCGAGCCATGGCTACGCGGGCTGGCCGGCTGGCCTTGTCCGCCTTGGCCTCGGCCCGCCTTGCCGTGCCGGGCAAGCACCGGCATGGCCTCTAATTTTGCGGGCGGCAGAGGCGTGATGAGCAACTCATCAGTAACGCGCGCGACGGTCATCTTGCGGCCGATGTAAGCCTCGATGTCCATCAGCGAAAAGGCGTATTGTTCACAGACAAAACTGATGGCGTCGCCGCTGGCCCCGGCGCGCGCCGTACGTCCGATGCGGTGCACGTAATCCTCGCCGTCCTGCGGTAAATCGTAATTAAAGATATGGCTGACATCCGCAATATGCAAGCCGCGCGCGGCAACATCGGTGGCCACCAGAATGGCCAATTCGCCACGCTGAAATTCAGCCAGCAGCCGCTCGCGTTTCTGCTGCGGGACATCGCCGGACAGCACTGCTGAACTGTAGCCGTTGCCTTTTAAATAGCTCCAGACTTTCTGGGCAGCGATCTTGGTATTAACGAAAATAATGGTGCGCTTCGGGTCCATATGTTTGAACAGGCCCAGCAGCAACGCGATTTTTTCATCCTTGCCCACGTGATAAAGAATCTGCGTCACCTTATCCGCCGTGACCTTTTCCGGCTCGATCTCGATCAGCTTGGCGTTGTTCATGTGCTCGTAGGTGAGTTCATTCACGCGAAACGACAGGGTCGCCGAGAACAGCATGCTAAGACGCTTTTCGGGCGGTGGCATGCGGCGCAATAAAAAGCGTACGTCCTTGATGAAACCCAGATCGAACATGCGATCCGCCTCGTCTAACACCATGGCCTGAATGGCCTTGAGATCAAATACATGTTGTTTTAGATAATCAATCAAACGGCCGGGCGTGCCGATTAAGATATCCACGCCCGCCTCCAGCATGGCGCGCTGCGTGT
>JBDSOT010000033.1:0-10211 GCA_039914705.1 Gammaproteobacteria bacterium
GATTGATGAGCTTGATAAAGTCAGGGGTTTTACGAAAAAAGGTATTGATGGACTGCGCGACCAAGTAACTCTTGGCGATGAGGTTTCGAAGTAAACTTAAAATAGTGCTGAAAATAAAAGCCTACCGTCACAAGGTAGGCTTTTTTATGTCCGGCGTTAACTCAAAGAGCAATGCGCCAGCCCGCGCTTTTCCAGATACTGCTGGTGATAATCTTCTGCCGCATAGAAATCCGATGCGGGAGTAATCTCCGTAACAATCGGGTTCCTGTATTTACCACTGTTCTGAAGCTTCTCCTTCGAGGCAATGGCAGTGGCTTGTTGCTCTGCATTATGAAAAAAAATTGCAGACCGGTATTGTGTGCCGATGTCGGGGCCTTGCCGGTTAAGCGTCGTGGGATTGTGGTTATCCCAGAACACATTCAGCAGATCGTCGTATGCAACTTGTGCAGGGTCGTATTCAACTTGCACGACCTCGGCGTGGCCGGTTCGCCCGGTACAGACATCCTGATAAGTCGGACTTTTGTAGGTTCCGCCCAGATATCCAACACTGGTCGAGCGTACACCTGTAATTTTACGAAAGGCGGCCTCTACTCCCCAGAAGCATCCTGCGCCGAATGTGGCTTTTTGCATGATGATTTATCCGCAATCTCAAGCTTTAAGCAGCAACAAACTTCAAGGCAACGCCGTTATTGCAGTAGCGCTTACCGGTTGGCTTTGGGCCGTCGTTGAAGATGTGTCCTTGATGGCCGCCGCATCGCGCGCAATGATATTCGGTGCGCGGAAAGATTATTTTGTAATCGGTCTTGGTTTCAACGTGATCACCGATGGCAGTAAAGAAACTGGGCCAGCCGGTGCCGCTGTCGAATTTCATGTCAGAGGTAAACAGCGGCAATGTACATCCGGCACAGACAAATTCGCCTTTGTGTTTTTCCTCATTCAATGCGCTGGTGAATGGGCGTTCCGTGCCTTCCTCTCGCAATACATCATATTGCTCTGGGGTTAACTCCCGTTTCCATTCTTCTTTGGACTTCTGTATTTTTTCAACCGATGCTGATACAGCTTGTGTAGTTGACATAGGCTTGGTCTCTCCAAAAACCTTAGATGCGGAAAAGGTAGGCAGGGCAAGGCTAAGTGAGGTGATCAGGAAGCGACGTCTGTTCAAAGATAAACCTCCATGCGGTTACCATACATTAGTCCATTTTCAGGATAAAAAGTTTCACCTGAAACCGGGCTATCGTACGGTGCGACTAACAAGTGAATGTGTCGCGCCGTAGCGTAGTTTATCTGCCGCAGTTGGGCCGAGCGCCGCTGGCGCGGGCCTGTTCGTAGAGTTGTAAGGATTGCGGCATACGCGCGCTGAGGTCGCCGATGCGCGTTGAACCGGAGGGGTGGGTGGATAAAAATTCCGGTGGGGTGTTGCCCCCTGCGCGTGCCATGTTCTGCCATAACTGAATGCTGGCACGTGGATCGAAACCGGCGCGCGCCATCAGATCGAGTCCAATCAGGTCAGCCTCGCTTTCCTGGGCACGACCGTAGGGCAGTAATATTCCGTATTGAGCACCGGCACCGAGCAAGCTGGCGATGGCCTGGCCGTTTTGCCCGCCGCCCAGTAAAGCACCGATTAGTTGCGTGCCGGTCTGCGTGGCATATTGAGTTGAGATGCGCTCATTGGCGTGGCCAGCCGATACATGCGCGACTTCGTGAGCGATGACAGTTGCCAGTTGGTCCTGATTTTCGGCCAGATTCAGCATGCCCGTATTAACGCCGATTTTGCCGCCGGGCAGAGCGAAGGCATTGGCCGTTTTATTCTGGAATATGTTCACCTCCCACTGGCCGCGACTGACCTGGCGTGTGATTGCGTCGGCGATGCAGTTCACATAATTAACCGCGCCCGGGTCACGCACAATCGGGGTTTTCCGTTTTAACTGATCATAAGCCGTGGCACCCATTTGAGCCACCTGGTCTTCGGGCAGTAAACGTAATTGTTGGCGTCCAAGCGGTGAGGTTTCGCAGGCGGCCAGCAAGCTGATAATACAGACGGTAATAATTCGATAGAACATGGTTCGACTCCCTTCGGTAGATTTAGCGTGGTTTCCCTGTCTTTAGTTCAAGCCATTCTGCTGTGTGTGCATTGAACACTATGGTAGACCTAATCAATAATCCGGGCCATAGCCAATAATCTATTGGCTGCGACAGTGCTTCACGCTGCAAGTGTCAGATACAAAATTCCCAGTAATAGAGGTTGATGGAGCAGGTAAATCAACAGACTGTGTCGTCCCGCAGCACTCAAAATTTTTCCAGGCAGCCGCACGGGTTGCCAACGCGCGAGGGTGGGAAGCTGCGCGCGTGCATAGATCGCCTTGCCCAGAAATAGCCCAATTAACACCACGCCGAACCACGGCAGCAGCGGCACATAATCCTCGGTGATGGGTTTGTAAGTCATCAGCCCGAACCATTGAAGCCAGGGGTGGTTGAAGTACTCATGTTGATAGACCAGGCCGAAGACCAACAAGCCGATACCGATGAAAAGATTGCTCCAGTACAGCCGTATGAAGGGTAGAGAAATGACGCTGGCCAGCACGATGAAGTGCAGCACGCCGAAAAAAATCACGCTCTCCGGAAATAAAAAATAACTGCTGAGACTTACCAGCGCAGCGGCGGCCAGCAATATCCCCAGCCTGCGGAAATAGGGACGCCACTTTATAGGGGGCCGTGTGGCGAGCATTAGACTCATGCCCATCACCCCGAGAAACAGGGTCACGATCATGCTGCGCAATCCCAACCAGAACGGGCTGTGATTAAAATCCGCAGACAGCACGCCGAAGTAGGCAAGATCGAAGCAGAAGTGATAGATGATCATGAAGGCAATCGCCAGTCCGCGTAGCGCATCCAGTGAAGGGTAACGTTGCGCCACCTGAATTTTTGGGGTTTGACCTTTTTTCATGGCCGCGAAGTCGAGGTTTTTTGCAGCACCTGTTGATCGAGTAATAAATTCAAGGTGAAGCGCACGCCCACGGCTGTGATGTCCGTTGGAATATGTGCCAGCCCGCCCTTGTGGTTTCCGCTGGCTAAGTCAATGTGTATCCATGGAATATCTTTCTCGACAAAGCGATCGAGAAAGCGCGCCGCCTGAATGTGATCAGGGCCGCTTTCAAGCGAGCATTGCTTGATGTCGGCAATCTCGCTGTCGAGGTCTGCGTCGTAATCCGCGTCATGCGGGAATGGCCACATACGCTCGCCGCTTGCCTGTCCCGCCAGCGTTATTACCGGCATGAGTTCGTTGCGGTTGGTGAAGGCTCCGCTGTAGCGGGTGCCGAGCGCGGCAACGCAGCTTCCCGTCAAGGTCGCGTAGTCTACAATCAGCGACGGTTTCTCCTTGGAGGCCAGCGCAAGAGTGTCGGCCAGCACCATGCGGCCTTCCGCATCCGTGTGCATAATTTCAATGGTTACGCCGTTGCTCGCCGTGACCACATCGTTTTGCTTGTAGGAATTGGGGCCGATGTGATTCTGCGCGAGGGCCAGCCAGCAGTCCACCGGAAAATCGACCTGCAAGCGGCTCAGTGCGAGCAAGGTGCCGAGCGCTACGGCGCTGCCTTCCATATCTTCATGCATACCGTACATGTTTTTAGGCGGTTTGAGATTGGTGCCGCCGGTGTCATAGCAGATACCTTTGCCGACCAGGGCCACGGCGGGTTTAGAGGAGCGCGGTTTGGGTTCGTAGCGCAGATGCACAATGCCGGCATCCGGCACCGGGCTGCCCTGACACACGGCGAGAAAGGCACCCGCCTGCTTGCGCTTGAGTTTCGTGATGTCTAAAAAATCCATGTGCCAGCCGTGTTCCTTGGCAAGCACGGCGATGCGTGCGCGATACTGCGTGGGTGTTAACTCATTGGGCGGCAGGGCGGTTAAATGGCGCGCGAGATTATTACCCTCCGCCTCGGCGAAGCTGCGGTGGAAATCCGGCTTATCCTTGAGACCAAAAATAGAAATAGCGCCCAGCCGTTTGGATTCATCTTTCTTGCTCTTAAAATGAGGCAGAGCATAGGCACCCGCGAGTAGTGCGGCGACCAGGGCCTCGGCCACGCGCGCGGCAAGCGCCGGCCCCAGGCCGGGCATGCACAGCGCAATGAGAGAAGGTTGCTGGGTAAAATGTGGTTGAGATAATTTGCGCGCCAGCGTGAGTAGTTCAAACGAACTGATGTCCGGTTTGACTGTGGCCAGTGTGACCTGCGTGCCGATGTTGTTGGGCAGCCCGGTCACCAAGGGCGTGGTCGAGAGGTCTTTTTTTTGCCCGCGCTTGACGCGCTGCAGAAGGATGTCGCCGTACGGGAAGCTGCGCCAAATCCGGGGAGCAGGCGCATCAGCCGGCACGATGATCAGATGACCGAGCTTATCGACCTGGTCAACATTGAGCGTATGCGGGTAGTGTTTAAGCTTGATGGAGGGGTTCATGAAGATGCCTTTGCCTTGACCTGCTTGAGCAAAAACCCGATCATAGCGCGCTTGCATCTTTTCAGGTAGCGGGTCGTGTGCCTGAATATCAACAGAATTATTAGAGTGGGGAAGGAGTTGCATGAACGACGCTGACAAAAAACGGCTGTTGCGCGAGATGCTGTTTGCGCGCCGCTTCGAGGAGCGCTGTTACGAAGCCTATGTGGAGCGCAAGATTGGGGGCTTTTTGCACCTTTATCCGGGCCAGGAAGCCTGTGCGCACGGTGTGCTGGAGGCCGCGCGGCCGGGCCACGATTATGTGATCACCGGTTATCGCGACCATGTACATGCCTTGAAATGCGGCGCCGACCCCAAGGCTTTGATGGCCGAGTTGTTCGGCAAGGTCACGGGTACCTGTAAGGGATTCGGCGGCTCCATGCACATTTTCGACGTTAAGCATCACTTCATGGGCGGCTATTCACTGGTCGGCGGCCCGTTTCCGTTGGCTGCGGGCATCGCCAAGGGTATCAAGATGAAGGGCGGTGATGAAATTTCCATCTGCTTTTTGGGCGATGCCGCGAATAATCAGGGCACCTTCCATGAAACCCTGAATATGGCCAAGCTGTGGAACCTGCCCGTGCTGTTCATCTGCGAAAATAATCTGTACGGCATCGGCACGCGCATCGATCGCTCCACCGCCGTTGTCGAACAATACAAACGCGTCAGTGCCTACAATATCCCCTCTGCGCAGGCCGACGGTCAGGACATCGACGTGGTTTACAAGGCCGCAAAGATTGCCGTAGATCATGTGCGCTCCGGCAAGGGCCCGTATTTTCTGGAACTGCTCACCTATCGGTATCGTGGTCACTCCATGTCCGACTCCAACGCCTACCGCGTGAAAGAAGAAGAGCGCGAATGGGGCTCGCGCGACCCGATTATTATTTTGCGCGACCGTTTGATTGCTGCCAAGCAATATACCGAACAACAATATAAAGACCTGGATGCCGAGATCATCAAACAGATTGAAGACGAAGTAATCAAGTTTGCCGAGGAATCGCCCGAGCCACCACTGAGCGATTTGCAAAAATACGTGCTCGCCGAAAATGATCCTTACGTGCTGGGCAATACGGCGGGTGCGCGCTGATGGCCCAGATCATGTTTTGGGAAGCGGTGCTGCGTGCGCACGATGAGGAAATGGCGCGCGATCCGCTGGTCATCGCGATGGGCGAGGACATCGGCGTAGTGGGTGGAACCTACAAGGCAACGCAGGGACTGTACGACAAATACGGCCCCGAGCGTGTCATGGATACGCCGATCTCCGAGAACGGTTACACGGGCATCGGCATCGGCGCATCCTTCGTTGGCATACGCCCCATTATCGAGATCATGTCGGTCAATTTCGCCTGGCTCGCGCTGGATCAGATCGCCAACTCCGCCGCCAAGGTACGCTATATGTCCGGCGGTCAATTATCCGCGCCGGTAGTGATACGCTCACCCGGCGGCACCGCCCATCAATTAGGTGCGCAGCATTCCGGGCGCATGGAAAAGGTGTTCATGGGCATCTGCGGACTTCGCGTAGTGACGCCGTCCAATCCGCGTCAGGCCTATGGTTTATTGAAGTCGGCCGTGCGCTGCAACGATCCGGTGTTTATCAACGAACACGAGCTGATGTACAACATGAAGGGCGAGGTGCCGGACGGCGAATATTTCCATCCACTGGAAGGCTCCGAGATCGCGCGTGCGGGCACGGATGTGACCTTGTTCGGCTACAACATTTCCGTGCACTGGTGCCTGCAGGCGGCGCAGATTCTTTCCGAACAGCACGGCATTGAGGCCGAGGTGGTTGATTTATTTGCCTTGAGTCCCCTCGATCGCGAGGGCATTCGCGCCTCGGTGAGCAAGACGCATAGAGCGGTCATCGTCGAAGAGGCCGAGGCGCCGGTCGGCGTGGGCTCAGAGGTCATGGCGATTATTAACGAAGAATGTTTTTTCGAACTCGATGCTGCGCCGGTGCGTGTCTCGGCCGTGAATACGCCGATTCCGTTTAACCATACACTGGAAAAGGCGGCGATACCGGATGCTAAGAAGGTTGTTGCGGCGGTGCTGGGGATGTTTGGTAAATTGCCTTAACTCAAGAATATAATCTGGAGCCTAAAATGCCGTCATCCTCGCGAAAGCGGGGATCCAGATTGTTGAGCGAAATGGATTCCCGCGTGCGCGGGAATGACGGATACGGGTAGCGGCCCTCATTTAACCTAGCTGTTCTACTTGATAGAGTAATTATGGCCGAACCCCACAGCATCAAAATGCCGCAACTTTCCGACACCATGACCGAAGGCGTGGTGGTGAGTTGGGAAAAGAAGATCGGCGACAAGATTGCGCGTGGCGATATTGTTGCGACGGTGGAAACCGACAAGGCCATCATGGATGTCGAGGTATTCCGCGAGGGTTATCTGTCCGGCCCGACCTCGGCACTGGATGCCGTGGTGCCTGTCGGCGGGGCAATCGCATACCTGGTCAACACGCGCGAAGAGGTGCAGGGCGCGGAGTCTGCACAGCCGGCTACAGATAAAATCGCCCCAGCAGTGAAATCAAAACCTCCATCCGACGATATGCCACAGGGTGTCAGCCACGTCATCAAGATGCCGCAGCTTTCCGATACCATGACGGAAGGCGTGATGGTGAGCTGGGCCAATAAAGCCGGTGACAAGATCGAGCGCGGTGGCATTGTTGCGCAGGTTGAGACCGACAAGGCGATCATGGATGTGGAGGTATTCCGCGAAGGCTATTTATCCGGTCCGCTCGCGGCCGTGGATAGCGTAATTCCCGTCGGCGGCGCGTTGGCCTATCTGGTCGATAAACCGGAGCAGGTAAAGCAGGGCATCGCGGTCCCGCCCGGAAATGTTGCAGCCGAGACCGGCCCGGCCGAATCCACGCCGTCACAACAGGCCAAGCGCCATCAACTTGCCGCGGCCCATCCGACGCCTGGCCACAAGCCTCCAGCGCCGTACTCAGAGACAGAACCCGCTCCGCGCCCCGATAATAAACAGGCCACGCCTTATGCGCGCAAGCTGGCCGCCGAACTCCATATTAATTTAAACACACTCAAGGGCAGCGGCCCACACGGCGTGATTACTGGCGACGATGTAGGTCAGGCCCAGCCCATCGAGCGGCCCAGCGAGGTCGCGCGGCAGATTCCCGCGCACATCATGCCCGAGATACAGGTGCCTGGGCATGGCCGCGCGATGACGGCGATGGAGCGCGCGGTCAGCCACTCGATGACCGCATCGTTGACCATGCCCACCTTCCGCGTTACCGTGAATGTTCAGCCCGAGGCCTTGATCAAGGCGGGCAAACAACAAGGCGTGTCGTTGACCGTGGCCATTGCCAAGGCCTGCGCCCTGGCCATGAAAAAACATCCCACGATGAACTGGGCCTATCAGCCCGTTGATAAGCTGGTCGAGCGCGATGTGGTGGACATCGGCATGGCCGTGTCGGCGGAAGGCGGGGGTTTGGTCGTACCTATTTTGCGACATTGTGAATCGCGCAGCCTTGATGAACTTGCGCAAAGCTGGCAAGACTTGGTGGCGCGTGCACGCGTGCGGCGCTTGAAGCCGGAAGAATACGCCAACCCCACCTTCATGATCTCCAATATGGGCATGCTCGGCGTCAGTTATTTTGATGCGATCCCTACGCCGGGTACGGCCGCGATCCTCGCCATCGCCACGACCAACGAGCGCGGCATGCCGCTTACCATTACCGCCGATCATCGCGTGGTCAGCGGTGCCGAGGTGGCGCAATATCTCAACACATTAAAACAGCATATCGAACACCCGGAGGACTGGATGGGTCAACTTGGGCCGGCAATACCCGAAGGTAAATGGGACTATGATGTAGTAGTCATCGGCGGCGGCCCGGGCGGCGAAGATTGCGCACGCGCCCTGGCCGAACACGGCATCAAAGTCGCCATGGTTAATGATTCTTCAATGCCCGGCGGTGAATGTCTTTGGCGCGGCTGCATCCCCTCCAAGGCCTGGCGCGCGGCAGCCGATTTGTTGCGCAACCGCAGTCATGATGAACACCTAGGCGTGGAAGGTACGACCGCCGCCAAGCTAAACTTCACCAAGCTCGAAAAAACCCGGCGCGCCATTCTGGAAACGCGCGGCGAGATGGCGCGCAAGACCGATATCGGCGTCAAGATCAAACTGATCCAGGGCTATGCTTGGTTCGAGAGCGAGCACCGCCTATTTATCGATACTTCCGGAAATACGACCGACCCGCATCGGCGGCAGCCGCAGGGTGATAACTCCAAAGGCGAACATCTGACATTCGGCTGCGCAATTATCGCCACTGGCGCGCCACCTTTTATACCGCCCATTCCCGGTGCACAACAAGGTTTGGAAAACGGCGGCGTGCTAACCTCGGACACGGTATGGGGTCTGACCGGCGTTCCTAAAAAACTCGCGGTAATCGGGGGCGGCGCAATCGGTGCAGAGATGGCGCAGATGTTCCAGGATTTCGGCACCGAGGTAACGCTAATTGAGGCGCAGGATCGTCTGCTGGCCGAGGTCGAGCCGGAGGTGGCTAAAAATCTCGCTGCCATCATGAACGATGATCCGCGCCTGAGCGTGCATACCTCGGCGAAGGTCACTGAAATTAAGGGTAAGCCGGGCAAGATGAGCGTGCAGTTCGAAACCGTAGAGGGCAAGTCGCAAAAATTTGAATGCGATTACGTACTCATTGCGACCGGCAAACGTCCTGAACCTGGTGCCCTGAAGTTAGAAGCCGCAGGTGTTGCTCTGGATAAATCCGTCATCAAGGTTGACGCCCATTGCCGCACGAACATTGCGCACATCTACGCGGTGGGCGACGTCGTCGGTGGCTTGATGCTGGCACACACTGCGGCTCAGCAAGGTCGCGTGGCCGCGTCGGCCATACTCGGGGATGGTTTGAAATACGATCAGGATAAAGATTGCGGTGTTATTTTCACGCGCCCGCAGGCGGCGTTCGTCGGACTGTCTGTGGAGCAGGCCAATGCCAAAGGCATAGACGCGGCGGAGATGAAGATGCCCATGAGCATCGACGCCAAGGCCATGATCAATAATGAGCCGCTGGGTTTTATCAAGATAGTCGCCGATAGGAAGACACAGCGCATCATCGGCGTGCATTTTCTGGCCGATCATGCCGATACCCTGATCGGTGAAGCCGTGATGATGGTGTCCGGCAATATGACGCTTCGACAGGTCGCCGAGGCCATCCATCCGCACCCAACCCAGACCGAGATGTTCGGCGAAATGGCGCGTCGTCTGCTGGCGCGTCTGAGGCGCAGTCAGAAAGTAGCAGCTGCGAACTAGTGGTCACAATCACACCTCGCCGTCATTCTGAGCGGAGCGAAGAATCTGGCCAGATTCTTCAGTCGCGTTCCTCCTTCAGAATGACAGGTACTTTAACTTTACGATTACTCTAGCATTCAAGAGCAAGTATCGCACATGTCTAACATCAATAAAGTCGTACTCGCCTATTCCGGCGGCCTGGATACCTCAGTCATCCTCAAGTGGTTGCAGGATGAATACCGCTGCGAAGTGGTCACCTTCACCGCCGACATCGGGCAGCGCGATGAAGTGGAACCGGCGCGCGCCAAGGCCAAGGCGGCAGGTGTAAAAGAAATTTACATCGATGATCTGCGCGAGGAATTCGCGCGCGATTTCGTATTTCCGATGTTTCGCGCTAATGCCATTTACGAGGGCGAATATCTGCTCGGCACTTCGATAGCCCGCCCG
>JBDSOT010000068.1:0-4792 GCA_039914705.1 Gammaproteobacteria bacterium
GGACCCATGTATCTGGAAAATTTCAGCGTTGTCACCTCGATGGAGTCGCTCAAGAAAGAACCCGAGATCGCCAGCCGAACCGGTGAAGAAATCCTTCAACTTCTCATGAAACGCCTGGATATTAACGACGTCGATAACGTAAAGGCGAAAGATATTTCCATAACACGCACATCAACCGGGGTTGAGGTTGGGGCCAAGTACGAGGTCAGGAAAGATCTGTTTGGAAACATTGCCGTGGTCGGCAAGTTTGATGAGCGCGTCCAACTGAACGAGCGTTGAACAGTCCGACCGGCGTCTTCGCCAAGGCGCTTGGCTATCATTTTTCGAATACGGGCTTGCTGGTCGCTGCCTTAACACACAGCAGCGCGGGCAGCGTCAATAATGAGCGGCTGGAGTTTCTCGGCGACGCTATTTTGAGTTTCACTATTGCTGCCGAACTGTACGCGCGTTTCCCGCAGGCCAGCGAAGGTGAACTCAGCCGCCTGCGCGCGAGTCTGGTCAAGGGTGAAACATTGGCACAACTGGCGCGGGATATTGATGTGGGTAGTTATCTGAATCTGGGTTATGGTGAATCCAGAAGCGGCGGCCATGCGCGCGACTCTACGCTGGCCGATGCGCTGGAGGCAATTATCGGCGCGATCTTTCTGGACGGAGGCCTGGTGCCTTGTCAGAAATTTATTTTGTCGCTGTACCGTCAGCGTATCGACACGCTATCTCCGGCCACTCATCTGAAAGACCCCAAGACACGCTTGCAGGAATATCTTCAATCGCGAAAAATGCCACCGCCCGTTTACAAGGTACTGACCATTAGTGGCGATGCACATACACAAACCTTTCTGGTTGAATGCAGGGTGGATGATAATTTATCCATTCAGGGTAGCGGTGGCAGCCGGCGCAAGGCGGAACAGGACGCCGCGCACAAGGCCTTGCAAATGATCGAACATGGCTGAGCAAGCGCCTGCCGGTATATCCTTGAGCCGGTGCGGCTACGTCGCTATCCTGGGTCGTCCCAATGTCGGTAAATCGACCTTGCTTAACCGTATTCTGGGACAGAAGATCAGCATTACCTCGCGTCGTCCGCAGACCACGCGTCATCGCATCCTCGGCATTAAAACCGTGGGCACCGCGCAGGCGATTTATGTCGATACGCCCGGCTTACATCAAGGCGGCAAGCGCGCCATGAACCGTTACATGAATCGCGCGGCGAGCGGCGCTATCGGCGAAGTCGATGTTGTCCTGTTCGTAGTCGAGGCCTTGCGCTGGAGCGAGCAGGATCAGTATGTGCTGGAAAAACTTCAATCCACCCAGGCACCGGTGATTCTCGTTATTAATAAAGTAGATAAGATTGCCGATAAAACGGCCTTGTTGCCGCACCTTGCGATGCTATCCGCCAAGATGAAATTCACGCAGGTGATTCCGCTTTCCGCCACCGGCGGCGACAATGTGGCCGTGTTGGAGGAAAAGGTGCACGACCTGCTGCCGATGGCAGAACATTTTTATCCGGAAGATCAGGTAACTGATCGTAGCGAGCGCTTTTTGGCGGCGGAGCTGGTTCGGGAAAAGCTCATGAGTACCTTGGGTGAGGAGTTGCCGTATGCGCTTACCGTCGAGATCGAACAATTTTCATTGCAGGACGAACTGCTCACGATCGGTGCCGTTATCTGGGTGGAGCGCGCCGGGCAGAAGGCCATCGTCATCGGAAAAAACGGCTCGCGCTTGAAGGACATTGGACAGCAGGCGCGCCTGGATATGCAGACTATCTTCGAGCATAAGGTTTTTTTACGGCTCTGGGTCAGGGTGAAGGAAGGCTGGTCGGATGACGCGCGGGCACTCATCAGCCTGGGTTACGAGTGAATCTGTTGAGTCTTTGCCGGCGCGGATGATTTAGCATGAGCGTCTCCCGGGTAAGTCTGCAAGCCGCCTACGTATTGCATCATCGGCCTTATCGTGACACCAGCGTGTTACTTGAGGTATTCACGCGCGATCACGGCCGCGTGGGTCTGGTCGCCAAGGGTGTCAGAACGTCCAAGTCACGCACGCAAGGCCTGCTCCACCCGTTTCGCCCGCTGCTCATCTCATGGGCAGGGCGCGGTGAACTGGTGACGCTCACCTCGTGTGAGGGCGCAGGTCCGGCAGGACAGATCGGTGGTCGCTTGTTGATGAGCGGTTTTTATGTCAATGAATTATTGTTACGCCTGCTGCACCGCCATGATGCCCATCCGGCATTGTTCGAGCATTATGCAGCCACGCTACTGGCGCTGGAAGACTCGATGCAAGAGCAGCGTGCCCTGCGCATTTTCGAAAAGCATTTATTGCACGAACTCGGCTACGCCCTGATGCTGAATCATCAGGCCGATACGGGCGAGCCGCTAGCACCGGAAAGAATCTACAGCTACCAATTGGAGCAGGGTCCGCGCTGCTATGATGAATTTCGCCCGCAAGGAATTCGTGTGCATGGCGCCAGCCTGTTGTCATTGGCGAGTGAGGAGTTGTGCGATCCAGAAAGTCTGCGCGAGACAAAGCATCTGCTTCGTGCCAGTCTGTCCCTGTATTTAGGCGACAAGCCCTTGCAGAGCCGGAAATTACTCAGCGAGCTGCGCAAAACACAAATACAGCCACAGTCGGGATCAATCAATCCATACCTTGCATCACCAGATAATATTCAATAATACAATATGCAAAAACACCCGGACATCCTGCTAGGCATAAACATCGATCATGTCGCAACCTTGCGCCAGGCGCGTGGCACGCGCTATCCCGATCCCATACAGGCTGCGCTGCTTGCCGAGCAGGCCGGCGCTGATTTAATTACGCTGCACTTGCGCGAGGACCGCCGCCATATTCAACAGCGCGATGTCGAGATGCTCAAAGACATTTTGCAGACGCGCATGAATTTAGAGATGGCCGTTACTGATGATATGTTAAAGATCGCCGAGCTCATCAAGCCGCAGGATTGTTGCCTGGTGCCCGAGCGCCGCGCAGAATTGACTACAGAAGGCGGGCTTGATGTCATCGGGCAAGCGGCATTTATCAAGCAGGCGTGCACGCGCTTGAGTGATGCCGGTGTGCGAGTCTCCTTGTTTATTGATGCCAACCCGGCGCAAATCGAAGCTGCTGCGCACACAGGTGTGCAAGTGATCGAGATTCACACCGGGCATTTTGCCGACGCGCCTGACGCACGTACGCGCGCGCATGAATTGCAGCGCATAGTCGAGGCGATAGCTTATGGAAAACAGGCGGGCTTACAGGTTAACGCCGGTCATGGGCTGAATTATCAGAATGTCGGCGCGATTGCCGCCCTGCCGGATATTAAGGAATTAAATATCGGCCACGCGATCATCGCACGCGCCTTGTTCACCGGTCTTGAAGAGGCCGTCAGAGAAATGAAGCGATTGATGTGCGCGGCCAGAAATATCTGTCACAGTAATATTCAACGGGGGCAGTCATGATCTTCGGCGTCGGCACCGACATCGTGCGCATTGCGCGCATGCAGGAAAATCTGGAGCGCTTTGGCGACAAGTTCGCCCCGCGTATATTAACCTGCAATGAATTGGATGATTTTCAAAAATCCAAACGCCCGGCCCATTTTCTCGCGCGCCGTTTTGCCGCCAAGGAGGCCACGGCCAAGGCCATGGGCATAGGTTTCAGTGCGGGACTAAGCCTCAAGGACATCGGCGTGGGGCACGATAGCAATGGCAAACCGTTACTCGAATACCATGGCCGCGCGGGAGAACTCAAAGAAGAATTTTGCATCGGCGAATCTTATATCAGCATCGCGGACGAACAGGATCACGCCGTTGCCTTTGTGACCTTGCTGATCAAAACCAACGGGCTTTTACCCGGGGACGCCACATGATCTTCCCCACCCTGGAAGATTTTGTCGGCAACACGCCTCTGGTGCGTCTGCAACGTTTGCCTGGTGAAACCTCGAATACTATTTTGCTCAAGCTGGAAGGCAATAATCCTGCCGGTTCTGTGAAAGACCGTCCGGCGCTCAGTATGATTAAGCACGCCCAGGCGCGCGGCGAAATCAAGCCCGGCGACACACTGATTGAGGCCACCAGCGGCAACACCGGCATCGCACTTGCCATGGCGGCGGCGATCAAGGGTTATCACATGATACTCATCATGCCTGAACACATGAGCATCGAGCGGCGCAGTATGATGAAGGCCTTCGGTGCCGAGATTATTCTCACACCGCGCGCGGGCAGCATGGAGGCCGCCATCGACTTGTCGCGCAAGATGGAGGCGGAAGGCAAAGGGAAGGTGTTGAACCAGTTTGCCAATGACGATAATCCGCGCGCCCATTACGAAGGTACCGGGCCGGAGATCTGGCGCGATACCCAAGGCACCATCACGCATTTTGTCAGCTCCATGGGTACGACAGGCACCATCATGGGAACCTCGCGTTATCTCAAGGAAAAAAATCCCGACATACGAATTATCGGCGTGCAGCCGACCGAGGGTTCGCAAATTCCGGGTATCCGCCGCTGGCCGCCTGAGTATCTGCCGAAGATTTATGACCCTGCGCGCGTAGACACTATCATTGACGTCAGCCAGCAACTGGCCGAAGAGACGACCCGCGCGTTGGCTGCCCGCGAAGGTATCTTTGTCGGCATCTCAGCGGGCGGCGCACTCGCGGCCGCATTGCAACTCTCGCATCAAATGGAAGACGCAGTGATCGTCACCATCGCCTGCGACCGCGGTGACCGCTATCTGTCCACGGGCGTATTCCCGGAGTAATGAAGCCGCCAGGTCAAGCGCGAAGGTTTTTCGTTGCGCTGTTATTGAT
>JBDSOT010000071.1:0-4764 GCA_039914705.1 Gammaproteobacteria bacterium
GGTCTTGTTCGAGTCGATAATGGGAAACCCTGCTGTCATTTATTTCGGGTGCGGCGAGCACCCGCCGTATTGCTACGCTATCAGCTTATACATTGACCGCTATAATGGGCCTACCCGGCTTGCAAACTGCATGCTTTAACAGACAAGCTGCGTGGCTTCTGGTCAGTGAGCGTAAGCGGTAATTGGCGCGTCATCTTCCGCTTTCAGGATCAGGACGCTTATGACGTTGATTATTTGGACTATCATTAAGAGGTACTACGTATGATGCACAACCCACCCCACCCCGGAGAAAGTCATACGCGATCTCTGCCTGGAACCTTAGGTCTCGGCCGCAAAGGCTCTAGGCATATCCGCAAGACCCTCTCGGAACTCCTGAATGGCCATGCCGGCGTCAGCCCTGAAATGGCTATACGTCTCTCTATAGCCTTCAACACCACCCCGGAAATATGGTTCAAGCATCAGATGCAATATGACCTGTGACAGGTTCAGCAGGCAAAGAAAAAGATGAAGGTTGAAAAACTGGTCGCCTAGCCCAAGGATACTGAATGCACATAATACGATGCCACCCAAGAATCCATTTCATCCTCGGCGTATACTCTCGATCAGGCGCTGATGCGCCGTAAGGCCGCGTAAACACACAGCGGCTAAATTAACGGCTAGGCTACGTATGTAGAACCGAGGGTAGAAGATTTGCGGACGCGGGTTCGATTCCCGCCGCCCCACCATTTAACTCATTGTTTCAAATATATCTTTTTAATATATATTCAGCGGCAAGACGAGTTCTGTCGCCTTGCTTAGGGACAAGCTGCTAAATATTTCTTGTCAAATCCCATTTTCTTGATCTACACTGGCGGCGGCCGATGTCAGAAGCCGTGTTAATAACCAGCATTATCAATAATCTAAAGGGGTTCATAATGAAAAAATTATTATTGGTGTTAGTCAGCGTCCTCGCCTTTTCCACCCTCAGCTTCGCTGCCGATCCGGTGGATCTCAATACCGCCACACCCGAGCAACTGGAAACCCTGGCCGGGGTCGGTCCGGCTAAAGCCAAGGCCATTGTTGACTACCGCACGGAAATGGGTAAGTTCAAGACCGTTGATGATCTGGATAACGTCAAGGGTTTCACCAAAAAAGGTATTGATAAACTGCGCGACCAGGCAACCGTCGGCAGTTGATAATTAAAAATAAAGCCGCTTAAGTAACCGCAACAATAAAAGCCTACCCGTAACAGGGTAGGCTTTTTTATGCGCATCAATGTCACTATAAGTATGCTTGCTCGACTACCGTTATCTACTAATCACTCATGAATTTATCCTCAGCCATGTTTCCGGTATGCTAAGAAAATGAGTCAGCCCGCACAGAACATCGACCCGCATGAAATAGCCAAGTTCGAGGCCATGGCCGCCCGTTGGTGGGATCCGACCAGCGAATTCAAGCCGCTGCATGATATTAATCCGCTGCGTCTTGATTACATTGATACGCGAGCCAGACTGTCCGTCAAGCACGTAGTGGACATCGGCTGCGGCGGCGGAATTTTGGCGGAGGCCATGGCCACGCGCGGTGCCCATGTTACGGGCATCGACATGGGTCTGGCACCTCTACAGGTTGCTAAATTGCATCTGCTGGAATCCGGTCTCACGGTCGATTATCAACAGATTACCGCCGAGCAGCTTGCCGAACTGCGCCCTGCTCAATTCGATATTGTGACCTGTCTTGAGATGCTTGAGCATGTGCCTGATCCCGCTTCCGTCATTGCAGCCTGCGCTCGCTTGGTTAAACCGGGAGGTCATGTGTTTTTCTCCACTATTAACCGTAATCCAAAGTCCTACCTGTTAGCCGTCATCGGTGCAGAATATTTATTGAAACTGCTCCCCAAGGGTACGCACGATTACGCCAAATTTATTCGACCTGCGGAGCTTGAGTCATGGTCACGCGAAGCAGGACTGAGCCTGCGTGACTTAACCGGCATGACGTATAACCCACTGACGCGAGAATATTCATTGGGTCGCGACGTAGATGTTAACTATCTCGCGCACGCTGTACATCCCGGTGAATAATCGCCTGCGCACCGTTCTGTTTGACCTGGACGGAACCTTGGCGGATACCGCCCCTGATTTAGCGTATGCACTGAATACTTTACTCGAAGAGGAAGGTCACCCAAGATTAACTTTATCGAAAATCCGTCCCGTTGTTTCGCAGGGAAGCCCTGGTTTGTTGTATCTGGGTTTTGCCTTGCGTTGCGAAGATGCGGCGTATGCGTCGTTACGCCAGCGCCTGCTGGATATTTATTCCAATAATCTTGTCCGTGAGACCCGGCTGTTCCCAGGCATGACTGAACTGCTCTCTGCGCTGGAGCAACGTGGTATGAATTGGGGGATAGTGACCAACAAGCCTGCGTTTTTAACAAACCCGCTGGTAGAGCAACTCGGCCTTGCAAAACGCGCAGCCTGTGTGGTCAGCGGCGATACGACTGCGCATGCGAAACCGCATCCCGCTTCTTTGTTATACGCCTGCGAACAGGCCGGTAGCGATGTGCAACAATGTATTTATATCGGCGATGCACGATGTGATATTGAGGCGGGGAAAAGTGCGGGCATGACCACCATGGCGGCAGTGTATGGCTACATTCCAGCGCTAGAGATGCCTCATGATTGGAGCGCGGACGGCATGGTCAATCATCCTGATGAGATTCTGGCGTGGATCAACGACTATGAAATCACGCATCGGCGGACGGCTGTCTCCTAGCAACCGTATGACTTTGGTACACAGGTAACTCATGTCCGATGAAATTATTATTTGGTTATTGCTCGCCATTGTGTCGGGGCTGTGCGGCGCAATTCTGGTTTATCTGCTTATGCAAAGACGTTGGAATGCACTGAATACGATCAATGCTGCACTCAACCTCGACTTGCGCCTGGCAGAGGAGAAGGTCAATACGGCGCAACACGGCCGGGAAGAACTCGAAAACACGTTTGCCGCGCTCTCCAGTAATGCACTGCGCAGCAATAATGAAGAATTTCTCCGGCTGGCACAGGAAAATCTAAAACAGTTTCAGGTCAAGGCGCAAGGCGATCTTGATCAGAAAGAAAAGACGTTTGAGAATCTGGTTAACCCGATCAAGCAGGCGCTGGAAAAAACCGAATTGCAGATTCGCCAAGCTGAGCTTGAACGCAAAGAATCCTACGGCTCGCTGACCAAACATCTAGAAGGTATGGCGCAAACGCAACTGTTACTGCAAGGCGAGACGCGTAATCTGGTGCAGGCGTTGCGCCGCCCCGAGGTACGAGGACAGTGGGGAGAGCTAACCTTGAAACGGCTGGCCGAACTCGCTGGCATGGTCGAATATTGTGACTTCTACGAGCAAGAGCATACAGCGACAGGAGAAGGCAGCATACGGCCTGACATGATTGTGCGCATGTCTGGAGGGCGCGAGATTGTGATCGATGTAAAAACGCCACTTGATGCTTACCTCAGCGCGATCGAAGCCGTTGATGATACATCCCGCAAACTCCACCTCACCCATCATGCGCGCAAGGTGTCGCAACGCGTGACGGAACTTGCCAGCAAGGCTTATTGGAACCAGTTTAAAAGTGCCCCAGACTTCGTCGTACTGTTCATCCCGGGCGATCAATTTCTGAGCGCCGCTCTGGATATTAAACGCGATCTGATAGAGACGGCCCTGCAGCAGAAAGTTATCCTGGCAACACCCAGCAGTTTCGTTGCCTTACTACATGTAATTGCCTACGGCTGGCGCCAGCAAAGCGTCGCGCTCAATGCGGAAAAGATTCGCGACCTCGGCGATGATATGTATAAGCGCCTGATGATCTTTACTGAGCATTTATCCAAGGTGGGCAAAGGTCTTGGCAACAGCGTTGAGCATTACAATAATGCGGTGGGTTCATTTGAAGGAAAGTTAATGCCCGGTGCACGCAAGTTTGTGGAAATGGGCATACAGGCAAACAAACTTATTGAGTCACTTGAACCTATAGACAAGGGCGTGAGGACTCTCGTCGCCGATAGCGATAAGCGTATCGACAAAAAAGATTTACAGTAAACACAACCGTTATGCAAGATTCTCCCGCCATAACCATCCCACCGGACACTGTGAGTTTTACACAAGCCCTCGGCTACTGGCTGAAACTCGGCTTTATCAGCTTTGGCGGCCCTGCCGGACAAATCGCTATAATGCACGAGGAGTTGGTCGAGCGCCGCCGCTGGATTTCCGAGCAACGCTTCCTGCACGCACTTAACTACACCATGATGCTGCCTGGGCCTGAGGCGCAACAACTGGCCACTTATATCGGCTGGCTGATGCATGGCACCAAGGGTGGAATAGCAGCGGGCGTTTTATTTGTCCTCCCATCATTATTTATTCTCATTTTTTTAACATGGGTTTATCTGGCCTTCGGACACCGGCCCGAGATTGCGGGCATCCTCTACGGCATAAAACCTGCCGTGGTCGCCATTGTTGCGTTTGCCGTTTATCGGATCGGCTCGCGCGCGATTACCAATACTGTGATGTTGCTCATTGCGCTGCTCGCCTTTGCCACTATTTTTACATGCGGCTTTCTTTATCCCTCTGTCGTCACTTTTCCCTACATTATTTTCGCCGCCACCCTGATCGGCTACATCGGCAGCCGCATTACGCCGGATAAATTTAAAACAGGCGGCACACATGGCATGTCGAACAAGCATTACGGCCCGGCCTTAATCGATGATGAGACAATACGTGCGGCACACACGCACTTTGCCTGGAAACGGATA
>JBDSOT010000085.1:0-13232 GCA_039914705.1 Gammaproteobacteria bacterium
CATTATTTTCCGCTGCTGGGCCTTCGGCGCCATTGTAGGTGTAGCTGGTTTTATTTTCGATCAGGCGTTCGCCCTTTTTGAGGGTGTCGTATCCGTACACCGAGAGGTCAAAATAATTGAGGGCCTGGGCCGGAGTGGCTGCCAGCAGAGAGCCGGCGAGGGCGAGGCAAGCGAGAGTACCCTGCGCTTTAAATACCATTTTGCTAAGCTCCTTATTGTCAAAATATTTAAGTTAACAAATTCCTATTTATTTTTTAGCATACCACTAAACCCCGGTGCCACCCACCGTGAGCCCGTCAATACGCAGCGTAGGTTGTCCCACACCGACCGGCACGCTTTGGCCTTCCTTGCCGCAGGTACCCACGCCGCTGTCCAGCTTCATATCATTGCCGACCATGCTCACGCGCGTGAGTACGTCGGGGCCGTTGCCGATGAGCGTCGCGCCCTTCACGGGGCGGGTGATCTTGCCGTTTTCGATGAGGTAGGCCTCGCTGGCGCTGAACACGAACTTGCCGGAGGTGATGTCGACCTGGCCGCCGCCGAAATTGACGGCGTAAAGACCCTTTTCCACAGAGGCGATAATCTCCTCCGGCGCGTATTTGCCGGCGAGCATATAGGTATTGGTCATGCGCGGCATGGGCAGGTGTGAATAGGACTCGCGCCGCCCGTTGCCTGTGGGTGCCACGCCCATCAGACGCGCGTTGAGTTTGTCTTGGAGATAACCCGTGAGGATGCCGTTCTCGATGAGCATGGTGCACTGCGTGGGTGTACCCTCGTCGTCGAGATTGAGCGAGCCGCGCCGGTTGGCGAGGGTGCCGTCGTCTACCACGGTGCATTGCTCGGAGGCCACGCGCTCCCCGATGCGCCCGGCGAAGGCCGAGCTGCCCTTGCGGTTGAAGTCGCCCTCCAGGCCGTGGCCGATGGCCTCGTGCAGCAAGATACCGGGCCAGCCGGGGCCGAGCACGACCTGCATGGTGCCCGCCGGGGCCGCGACGGCTTCAAGATTGACCAACGCCAGGCGCACCGCCTCGCGCGCATAACCCAGACCGCGCTCGTCTTCTAAGAAATAGGCGTAGCTCACACGCCCGCCGCCGCCCGCCGAACCTTGCTCGCGCCGCCCGTCCTGTTCGACGATGACACTGACATTAAGCCTTACCAAGGGACGCACATCGGCCGCCAGCGTACCGTCGCTGGCAACGATCAATACCACGTCCTGCTCACCGCCCAGACTCACCATCACCTGCTTGACGCGTGGGTCGAGCCGGCGCGCCTCGCGGTCCAGGCTTTCGAGCAGGCTCACCTTGTCGATTTCGGAGAGCGAGCCGATCGGGTCGTTGGGCAAATAAAGATTGTGGCCGTTTTGCCCTGACCAGGCCTTCATGCGGCCCTGCTGGCCGCTTTTGGCAATGGCGCGCGCGGTGGTTGCGGCGTGCGTCAGGGCCGGTAATGCGACCTCGTCGGAGTAGGCAAAGCCGGTCTTTTCACCGCTGATCGCGCGTACCCCGACGCCCTGTTCGATGTGGAAGCTGCCTTCCTTGACGATGCCATCCTCCAAGCTCCAAGATTCCTGGCGGCTGGTCTGAAAATACAGATCGGCGCTGTCGATATTGTGCTGCATAAGCTGATCGAGTACGCCGTAGAGGTCGGGCTCGGCCATGCCGGAGGGGGAGAGGATGAGCTTGCGTGCAATGTCGAGGCTGTTCATGGGTTAGATATGTAGCCGGATGGACGAGATTTAAAGGTCTATTGTACTTTTTTCCGGCCTGCTTCGACGACTTAATCGCGGTCTCTCTCGGTTTGCAACCAGGCAATCAGATCCTCGCCTGGGATGGGCCGGCCTGTGTAGTAACCTTGCGCCGTATCGCAATCCAGCGCGAGGAGCGCCAGCCAGGTTTGTCGCGTCTCGATGCCTTCAGCAATGACACTGATCCCAAGGTTATGCGCCAGATCAATGGTGGAACGCACGATCACGGCACTGTCTGCATGCGTGCTCATTTCCAGGACGAAGGATTTGTCAATTTTAACCGTATTCACCGGCAACTTCTGAAGGTAGGTTAGCGAGGAGTAGCCAGTGCCAAAGTCATCAATGGATAACTGGATGCCCATGTGGCCAATCTGGGTAAGCACCTCAAGCGCGCGCGCCGGGTCATGCATAATGGCGCTTTCCGTGATTTCCAGCGTCAGCAGGTCCGGACTGACCTGGTATTGGTGCAGTAAGGCAGCAATCTGTTGGGATAATGATAAATCCTGCAAATTGCGTGCTGATAGGTTTACCGCCACGCTGATGACATGGCCCAAACGCCTCCACGCGACATGCTGTTGCAGCGCCCGCTCGATCACCCACAACGTGAGCGGTTTGATCAGCGCTGTTTGTTCAACCTGGGGAATAAATTGATCAGGGTAGATCAGTCCGTGCCGCGGGTGTGCCCAGCGCACCAGCGCCTCCACACCGGTCATAGCCTGACTCTTAAAGTTGAGCTTCGGCTGATAATGGAGCACGAGTTGACCATCATCAATGGCTAGTCGCAGTTCACTTATCAGCGTCAGTTGGCGCAAGCTGTGCAGATCCAGTTCCGGGGCATACACGGCGTAACCAATGCCCTGCCGTTTGGCCAGATACATCGCCACATCCGCTCGCTGCAACAGCAGTTCCGGATTGCTGCCGTGATCGGGGGCGTAGGCGATGCCGATGCTGGCACTGATCTCAAGTTCCAGATTACCAACCTGAAACGCCGGTTGTAGCGCCTGCAAAATCTTGCTCGCAGTGAGTTCGGCCTGATCGACATTGGTCATGGTCGGCAACAGCACACCGAACTCGTCACCACCCAGGCGCGCGACGGTGTCGGATCGCCGCAACACGCCTTGAATGCGGGGGCCGATCTGCTTCAAGACCTGATCACCCTGGTCGTGGCCAAGGGTATCGTTGATCTCCTTGAAGTGGTTCAGGTCTATCAGCAGCAGGGCCAGCGAGGTACCCGCACGCTGGCCGACGGCGATGGCCTGCACCAGATGAGCATGGAATAAAGTGCGGTTGGGGATATCGCAGAGACTATCGTGGAGGGCCTGGTGTTCCAGCTTGGCTATTTGCCGCACGCGCCAAATGGCGAAGGCGATATGGTTGGCGATGGTTTGAAACAATTGCATTTCTGTGTCGGAAAAGACATGCGGCAGATCGTAATACACCACGAATCTGCCTAATAGTTGTTTTTGGTGACGTATGGGAATAAATGCCAGGGCGCAAACGCCTTCCTTGTGGAGTGTTGCGCGTAATGCTTCCAGGCGTGGCTCTTGCCCGGTGTCGTCGATCAGAATCGGTTGGGTGAGGCTGTCATCTGCTGATCCCCAGAGACTATTGCCCTCCACCGCCTCTCGATAGGGTGCGGAAAGGCCCCGCCAGGCGACAAAGCGCATGACTCCCTGTTCGTCTAACAACAGAATAGAGGCGCGATCCACATGTAAGGTGTAGTGCAAGGCGTTGATCGCCTTTTGATACAGGTCCTCAGCCGTATTGGCCTGATTGACCGCGTCGGTCAGATGATAAATTGCCTGTAATTGATCGTATTTGCTGCTCAGCGCCAGTTCGACCTGTTTACGCTCGGTCATGTCCACCAGGGTGCCGATCATTCGTGCTGGTTTGCCGGCGGCGTCATGCACGACATAACCCCGGTCCAGCAGATAGGCGTAGCTGCCATCGCTGCGGCAAAAACGGTATTCCTCCGACCAGTGACGCCCGCCGCTGGCTACGAGGCTGTTAAAGCTAGCCGCTACGCGTTCCTTATCGTCCGGATGCACGTGGCTATTCCAGAAGGCCATACCGGGTTCGATTTCATCCGGGCGATAGCCGAGCATGGTGGCAAAGCGCTCACTCCAAACGAGATCCTCGGTGATCAGGTCGAGTTCCCAAATTGCGTCGTGACCCATATTAGCGAACAGTTGCAGATTCTGTTCACTTTCACTTTCACTAAGATCGTCTAATGCCCGCTCGGCACCTTGTTTATGGCGTTGCAGGCTGGCGATCATTTTATCGAAGGCCTGTGCGAGTTCGCCCAGTTCATCTGTGTCGTAGTCGAGTTGGGTACGCACCCCGTAATCGCCTTGGCTGATTTTATCCGCCATCCGGGCGAGCCGCTGGATAGGCCGACCGATTCGATAATTCACCAGCAAGCTAAGCAATCCTATAAGCAAGATACTCATCAACACGGTGCCGCTCAACAATATTAATGACTGGGCATAGTCTCTATCGGCTTGGGTGCGGACTCTTTGCGCGCCCTCCACATTGAGTTGAATGAGTGCTTCGAGTAGGGCCTCTGCCTTTTTGAAGGACTGCGATGAGGCATCGTCTAGCCCTCCATCATTATTTTGACCGGAGACGGACGTAGCCCAGTTAAACAGATGTTCCTTCTGCCAGCGGATAAAGTCCTGGTAGAGCTGCCTTTCCTGCTGCGATGAAATGAGCAGCTCGTAACGGTGTTGATTTTCCAGCAATGAGGCCTGGGCCGCTGCCACGTCCTGCTCAAGGCGTTGCCGCTGCTCGGCTGATATGGCATGGCGGTGCTGCGACTCGGCGTGTCGTAAAAAAAGCAAATCATGGCGCATATTGGCAAGATAGCGCGCGCTCGGCAGCCAGTTGGTAACGATTTCGGTGGAGGCGGCGTTAATCGCCTGCATCTTGACTGCGGAAAATATACTCAGGCCGCCCACAATTAGAAAAATGACGGAAAAGGCCGCCAGCAGCTTCATTCTGATCGAGAGATTGTAGAACCAGTTCATGATGCCTGACTTCTTGTTTTGTAATTCGTCGCGCCGTCGCTACAGACAGGGCAATCCGGGTCTTTGGATAGCCTTACGCTGCGCCATTCCATGCTCAGTGCATCCAACAATAACACACGCCCTTGCAGGCTCGTGCCGATATTCAGCAATACTTTTATCACCTCGGCCGCCTGCATGCTTCCGATGATCCCCAGCAGCGGGGCCAGCACGCCCAGCCGGCTGCAATTTTCCGTGGTCTCGCCCTGATCCTGATAAAGGCAGCGGTAGCATGGGCTGTCCGCCCGATCAGCGCGGAACACGGTGATCTGCCCCTCCATACGGATCGCAGCACCCGACACCAGCGGCTTGCGCGCCTGCACGCAGGCCGCATTGAGCGCGAAGCGCGTGGCGAAATTATCACTGGCGTCCGCGACCACATCGGCAAGCGTGATCTGTTCACGCAGTATTTCAGGTGTCATGCGATCTTGAAATGACGTCACTTCAATCAGCGGGTTCAGGGCGAGCAATGTGTCGCGCGCCGAGTCCACCTTGGCGCGGCCGATGTCGCTGCTGCGATGGATGATCTGCCGCTGCAGATTGGATAATTCCACGCGATCGAAATCGGCAATCGCTAAATGACCTATGCCCGATGCCGCAAGATACATGGCGAGCGGCGAACCCAGCCCGCCCATGCCCACGATGAGCACACGCGCGCCCAGCAGCTTTTGTTGGCCCTCAAGACCGACCTGCGGCAACAGAATATGCCGGCTGTAGCGTACGAGTTGCTCGTCATCCATGGGGTGACACCCACTGTGCCGCGACTATGCGCGGAAGTGCTGCGAGATCAGCATAATCCTGTACGTTTACGTAACCCAGTTGCGTAAGCATGTGCAGCATATCGGGGCCTTGATCGTAACCATGCTCCAGCAGCAACCAGCCACCGGCATCTCCATATTCACCGGAGGAAGAGGGTAAGTTATCCTCTCCCCCTTGACGGGGGAGGGCTAGGGAGGGGGTGAGATATTCACGCGACCGCTCGGCAATGACCCGCAAATGCTGCAAACCATCCGCGCCCGCCACCAGCGCAATCTCAGGCTCGAAGCGCAAATCCTGCAAGCACGCGTCATCACTCTTGATGTAAGGAGGATTGGAAACAATCATATCGAAACTTTCATTTTGCAAGGATGCAAACCAGTCGCTCGATCCCAGCCGAAATTCGACGTTGCGGATGTTCAGCCGTGCGGCATTCGCGCGCGCAATCTCCAGGGCGACGGGAGAAATATCAGTAGCGACGATCTTGCAGTGCGGACGTTCACGCGCCAAGGCCAGCGCAATCGCGCCAGATCCCGTGCCCAGATCGGCAATGTTCCATGCGGCATGCGCAGGAATATGTTGCAGGGCAAGTTCCACTAACAGCTCGGTCTCGGGGCGCGGAATCAGTGTGTCGCGCGTGACGTTTAACTCCAGCGACCAGAACTCGCGCCTGCCGGTGATATACGCCACCGGCTCGCCGCACAGACGCCGTTCGATCAGCGCATTAAATTGCGCAAGCTGCACAGTATCCAGTTTGCGTTCCGGCCAAGTATGCAAATATGAACGCGTAGTGCCGAGTACATGCCCCAGCAAAATCTCGGCATCAATAGTGGCCGTGTCATATAAATTCAACCGCCGCCTTGCCTCTTTGAGTACAGCGCGATGAGTGGTATTGCGTAGCGGAGATTCCATGCCGCGATGCTAGCAGTCCCAGGCAAAAAAAACAGCTTATCCCCGGTTGTGAAGCTAAGATAATCGTAGGGTCTTTAGGTTATGTATACGGGTATCAGTCACGCTTTGCAGCGTGTTTCATATAGGCCCGCAGCACAGCATTGATGCGTGTTTGATAACCTTTCCCTTGATGTTTCAACCAATCAATCACATCGGCGTCCAGCCGGATGGTGATAGTCTTTTTTTCCTTCGGCCATTCCACGGTGGCGCGGTTGAAAAAAGAGTCATCCAGTTCCGGAATATCGGAATAGTTAATGTCCGTATCCTGCAGGGCATCAAGCTTTGCCAAGTCGCTCTTGATAGATTTTCTGCTCGCGTTCATTTGCCTTCCTCATCGAAATAATGCGAGTAACGTCTGCGCGCGGCGTGTGCACCACAACAACGACACGCCCGCCTAATGTGCCCAACGAGATTAACCGCAGCTCGCCATAGTCCGCACGATCATCCTCAAAAGAAACGATTTGACCACTTAGTACGAGTGCGGCATCTTCAAAACCAAGACCATGTTTTAGCAGGTTGGCTTGATTTTTCGAGTGATCCCATTCACACCGCATGATTTATTGTAAATATATTTGTAAATAACGTAAAGGATCAAAGGATGTGACCCCTGAGTACAAACGAGTGGTGGGAACGATTCCGTCACTCCGCCATGGCTGCGAGTTGATCAGCCTGATATTCGCTGATGAGGGGATTTATCACGGCGTCAAGATTGCCTTGCAGGATGTCTTCGAGTTTGTAGAGCGTGAGATTGATGCGATGGTCGGTGAGCCTGCCCTGCGGAAAATTGTAGGTGCGGATACGATCGGAGCGTTGTCCGCTGCCGACCAGGTCTTGACGTTGTTGGGCTTGTTGCGCCTGTTGTTTACCGCGCTCGGCGGCCAGCAGTCTGGCCTGTAGCACCGACATGGCGCGTGCGCGGTTTTTGTGCTGTGAGCGTTCCTCCTGACATTCAACCACGACGCCGGTTGGCAAGTGTGTAATGCGGATCGCCGAATCGGTCTTGTTGACATGCTGGCCGCCCGCACCCGACGAGCGATAGGTGTCGATGCGCAGATCGGCAGGATTGATGTCGATCTGGTCAATCTCGTCCACCTCGGGCATGATCGCGACGGTGCAGGTCGAGGTGTGAATGCGTCCCTGGGTCTCGGTCTGCGGCACGCGTTGCACGCGGTGGCCGCCGGACTCAAATTTAAGACGTGAATAGGCACCCTGGCCAAGGATGCGCAGGATGAGTTCCTTGTAACCGCCATGCTCGCCGGGACTGGCGCTGATGATCTCGGGCTGCCAGTTGCGCAGTTCGGCGTAGCGCGAATACATGCGGAATAAATCACCGGCGAACAGCGCGGCCTCATCGCCGCCGGTGCCGGCGCGGATTTCCAGGAAGATATTGCTCGCGTCATTCGGGTCTGTGGGCAGCAGTAATGTTTGCAGTTCGAGTTCGAGATGTTGTTGCTCCTGCTCAGCGCGCGCAATTTCATCTTCAGCCATGCCGCGCATCTCGTTATCATCATCACGCAGCATGGTTTGCGCTGCGGCAATGTCGCTTAGCGTGGCCTGGTATTGTTTAAAACAGGTAACGACCGGATTGAGTTGCGCATACTCCATGGAAAAATTGCGAAAGCGCGTTTGATCGCTGAGCGTTGCGGGGTCGGAAAGCAGGGCGCTGATTTCCTGAAGGCGTTCCGAGAGGTGTTCGAGCTTACTGCGGATTGAGGGTTTCACAATTTAAATTCGCTATGTGGCGTGCGGGGCGCGCACATCTTCAGTGCGCAATATAATTCATCAGAGGGAGCGGCCATCGACGGCCAGATTGCGCGCAGCGCAAGCTACGGTTCGTCTTTCAGCCCGAACAATTCACGCGCGGCTTGCAGTAATTCCAGCCGGCCCTGAAAACCGGCCTGCTTCATCTGGATGCTGGGGGTGTGGGTGAGTTTATTGGTTAGCGAGCGCGCCAGCAGGTGAATCACCTGTTGCGGATCGCGGCCCTGGGCGAGCAGACGTTGCGCATTATCGAGTTCATGATCGCGGGTTTGTTCGGCGCTGGCGCGATAGGCGCGGATGGTCGATACGGCATCCAGCGATTGCAGCCAACCCATGAAATTGGCCACCTGGACATCCACGATCTCCGCAGCTTGCTTGGCGGCTTCCTGGCGCGAACTGAGATTTTCCTTGATGACCTCTTGCAGATCGTCGACCGTGTACAGATAAACGTCGGGCAGTTCACTGACCTCGGGTTCAATATCGCGCGGCACTGCGATATCCACCATGAACATGGGCCGATGCTTGCGCACCTTGAGCGCGCTCTCCACGCTGCCCTTGCCGAGGATCGGTAACTGGCTGGCCGTGGATGAGATAACAATATCGGCCTCGGCCAGATGTGCCGGAATTTCCGCTAGGGAGATCGCATAGCCATTGAATTCGCTGGCCAGCAAATGCGCCCGTTCCACCGTGCGGTTGGCGACGATAATGCGGCCAATCTTGCTTTCGTGCAGGTAACGCGCGGTCAGTTCGATGGTCTCACCGGCACCGATCAAGAGCGCTGTCTGCGCCGACATATCGCCGAAGATTTGTTTTGCCAGGCTCACGGCGGCAAATGCCACGGATACCGGGCTGGCACCAATGGCAGTATCGGTGCGCACCTGTTTGGCGACCAGAAAGGTATGTTGGAACAAACGGCCGAGCAACATGCCGACCGTCCCGGCCTCGACGGCGGTTTTATAAGCCACCTTCATCTGCCCCAGAATCTGCGGCTCGCCGAGGATCATGGAGTCCAGTCCGCTGGCGACGCGTAACACATGGTCGACGGCTGCCTGGTCGGCGTGGATATATAGATAAGGTTCTATGTCGGCGAGACTGAGCTTGTGATATTGGCAGAGCCAGTGGATCACCGCAGAACAATCCGCATCTTCCAGGTTGCAGTAAAGCTCGGTGCGGTTGCAGGTGGAAAGCAGAGCGGCTTCATGAAATGCCGGACACGTGGCAAGCTCGCTCAAGGCCTGTGCAATGCTGTCCTGGGCAAACGCCACACGCTCGCGTATCTCAACGGGCGCGGTTTTATGGTTTATGCCGATGGCAAAAAAAGGCATAAGCTAATCAATCCTGCGGGACAAGATACGGGTCGAAAGTTCCGCTTGCCGCCGGTGGGCAATTTGTTCATTCGGAATCCGCAGTGGCTTATGCATGGTTATTATTTTAAAGCAGCGGGATTTCAAGCGCAAAATATTGTCAAATTTGTCTGTGCAAGGGAAAGTTGATTGATGCACGTCCCCCCGTCGGGCCACTGCACGAATCGGCTGTAACACTTAGCGGAAGCCGCGCTGGTTGATCATAAAAAGATGCTTAAAGATGAAAAAACTTGCGTATAGTAGACCCTATGTCAGGCGGCTTTAGTCAATGTGCGCGACTCGATCAAGGTGTTAATGATGAAGCTTATGCTATTCCCAGCCCGATTTCTCGCTAAATTCCTGCTTATCATAGTACTCGTCGGTTGTGTGGCGGCGCGCCAAGATAGTTCGGTAATGCTGGTTTCCCATGCGGAAGAACCGACCGTCACGCCGTTGGCGAAACCGGCGCTGCCGGATATTTCGCTCACGCGCGAACTGCTTTATAAGCTTCTGATGGCGGAAATCGCTGGACAACGCGGCGATTTCGAACTGGCCGGGAATACCTATCTGCAACTTGCGCGCAGTACACGTGATCCGCGCCTCGGCGAGCGCGCCGCGCAGATTGCCGTGTTCGTGCGCGATCAGCAGCAGGCCTTGCAGGCATTGAAATTGTGGGTAGAACTTGACCCGGCAAATGTTGAGGCGCGCCAGGGCTTGGTTACCTTTCTGGTGCGCAATGGTCAGGCCGATGCGGCACTCGAGCATCTGGAAGTGCTGTTGGCGGCAGCCAAGCTTGCTGTCGTAACGCCGCTCGCTAACACGGGGCCGGAAGTGGATCTGGGTATGGAGGATGCCATAGGGGACGCGGCCGCGCAGGGTTTTATGCAGATTGCCGCCTTACTGGCGCGTGAAACGGATAAAGAAACGGATAAAAAGTCAGCGCTGCGGCTCATGGGTAAATTTGCCGCTGCGCACAAGGACAGCGCAGATGCACAGTTTGCCTATGCCAGCCTGGCGCTCAGCAATAATGACCTCAAGCTGGCGCGTGCAAAAATTGAGGACGCCCTGAAGTTAAAGCCAGATTGGCCCAAGGCAGTTGTAGTGCGTGCCCGCATTATGCAGTTGCAAGGTGAGACCGCACCGGCATTGGCATATCTGAAGCAATTTACCGGCAGTCATTCCGACAACCTTCTGCTACGCCTTAATTACGCGCGCCTGCTGGTGGATGCTAAACAGCCGGATGAGGCACGGGCGCAAATGAATCTATTAGCACAGCGCGCATCCAAAAATGCGGGCATGCTGTTTTCGCTGGGGCTGATGTCGATCCAGATTAACCAGCTTGATGAGGCTAAAAATTATCTGATGCAGGTGTCCAGCCTCGGCAAATTTCCCGTTGAGTCGAGTTATTATCTGGGTCAGATTGCCGAGACCCGGAAGCAATATAGCGACGCTATCACTTGGTATAAGGTAGTAAATCAAGGCGAGGCTTACCTTGATGCGCAATTGCGTGTGGTGGGTATATTGGCCAAACAGGGCGACATTGCCGGCGCGCGCGCGCATCTGCAAGGGATTCAGCTACAAAATCCGCAGCAGGAGAAACTGCTCATCATGGCGGAGGCTGATTTGCTGCGGGAAGAAAAACAGTACGACCAGGCTATGGCGGTCTATAACCGCGCCCTGCAGGAACTGCCGCAAGACAACAGCCTGCTCTACGGACGCGCCATGCTGGCAGAGAAAATGGACCGGCTGGACATCCTGGAGCAGGATTTACGCAATATTCTATCCCGTGAACCGGACAATGCCCGCGCCCTTAATGCCTTGGGCTACACCTTGGCGGATCGCACTAAACGCTATCAGGAGGCGCTTGGCTACATTAAACGCGCGCTAGCCTTGAACCCGCAAGATGCCGCCACGCTCGACAGCATCGGCTGGGTGCACTATCGCCTGGGTAATGCGCAAGAGGCAGTGCAAAACCTGCAAAGTGCCTACAAGCTCGATGCCAATGCCGAAATCGCCGCGCACCTGGGCGAGGTGCTGTGGGTCAGCGGCGACCGCGAGGCCGCACGCAAGATCTGGGATGAGGCGCTCAAGGCCGAACCCAAGGATGAGGCCTTGCGCGCTACCATGAAGCGCTTACAGGCGCTCTAACTGAAGGTCAGCACACCCGGCGCGCGGTACCTGTTTCAGGGTCGCAATGTTCAGAACTTATTCAATAAACCAATTTGTGCGAGTCTTGCTGCTTGCTGGTGCCTCAGCACTAGCGGTTGCCTGTACCCAAATGCCTGCGCAGCCTTCCGGTATGAATTACGAACCGGCCTGGCAGGCGCGTCAGCAGGCCTTGTCCGCGCTGCAAACCTGGGATCTCACGGGGCGCATCAGCATTCAGGCCGGGAAGGAAGGTTGGCACGCGGCGTTGCGCTGGAATCAGCGCGCCGGACAATACGAGATCAAGTTAAGTTCTCCCCTGGGTCAGGAGCTGGTGCAATTGCACGGCGACGAAAACGGCGTGGCAATGCGCAGCTCTGATGGCGAAGAGCATGCCGTGGACGCTGAGACGCTACTCTATAAACGTCTGGGTTGGCGTATTCCGCTAAAGGGGCTACGGTTTTGGGCGCTAGGCCTACCCGACCCCGGCGCGCCTGACCTTAACCCGCAGGACAGGGAACTGGATGCCTTGGGTCGCTTAGTGCGCCTGCGTCAATCCGGCTGGGATATTGACTTCAAGCGCTATACAACGGTGGACGGTATCTATTTACCGGATAAAATTTTTCTTAATAATCGCCAGACCGGCACCCAGTTTGAGGTGCGCCTGGTGGTCGAAAAGTGGCAAATAAATCCCTAGCTGAAAACACTCAATGTCCGACAGGATTTGCCCAGGTTATAGTTTAAACATCACAAGGCCTGCGTAATCATGAGCTCCATCACCTGGCCAGCCCCCGCCAAGCTCAACCTGTTTTTGCATATCATCGGTCGCCGCCTGGATGGCTATCATGAGTTGCAGACCGTATTTCAATTCATTGACTATGCAGACGAATTGCGTTTCACGCCTCGGCCGGATGGGCATATCGAGCTTACCTCTGCACTGCCGGATGTGCCGCCGGAACACAATCTTATCGTGCGCGCCGCGCGTCTGTTGCAAGCCGAGACCAAGACATCCCAAGGTACCGATATAGAACTGACCAAACGTCTGCCGATCGGCGCTGGTCTGGGCGGTGGAAGTTCGGATGCTGCAACCACATTATTTGCCCTGAACCGGATTTGGGGTTTAAATCTTCCGCTGGACGAGCTTACCGGCCTGGGTTTACGCCTCGGTGCCGATGTCCCCGTGTTCCTGCGCGGACAGGCTGCGTGGGCGGAAGGGGTCGGCGAACGGCTGACTCCTATAGACCTGGAAGAACCCTGGTACGTTGTTGTGACGCCGCCTTGCCAGGTTTCGACCCAGGCGATTTTCACCTCTGCGGATTTGACACGTGACACCAAGCCCATCACAATAGCCGACTTTCTCGCAGGCCAGGGCGGCAATGATTGCGAGGCCCTCGTGTGTCGGCGTTATCCCGAGGTCGCGATTGCTCTGGATTGGTTAGGAAAATTCGCCAAGGCGAGAATGACGGGCAC
>JBDSOT010000093.1:0-7686 GCA_039914705.1 Gammaproteobacteria bacterium
TCGCCACGCGCACGCACCTGCGCGAGTATGTCGGTCACCGTGCGTACGACGGCCTCATCGGATACGTCTTCCCAGGCCAGCAAACGTTCCAGGCTGGACCAGAAATCGGTGTCGGTGCTGCTTAAACGTTTTATGTTCAACATATAACTATAAGGTTGGGGGCGTGTTATATCTGCTTGTTAACGGCTGCGCCAATTAGCTTGATGAACTCCTTGACCGTAGCGTGTTTCATCTTCATCGACGCCTTGTTAACAATGAGACGCGCGCTGATGTCGGCGATGTGTGCGAGCGGCTCCAGGCCGTTGGCGGTCAGGGTCTTGCCGGTATCGACCAGATCGACGATGCAATCGGCGAGGCCCACGAGCGGCGCGAGTTCCATGGAGCCATAGAGTTTGATGATTTCGACTTGAGCGCCTTGCGCAGCAAAATAACGCCGTGTCGTGGCGACGTATTTAGTGGCTACGCGCAGCCGCGCCTGTCCGCGCGTAGCACCCTTCCGCCCCGCCACCATTAGCCGGCAGCGTGCAATCTGCAAATCCAGCGGCTCATATAATCCGTCGCTGCCGTATTCCATCAGTACATCTTTACCCGCCACGCCGATATCGGCGGCCCCGTATTCAACATACGTCGGCACATCGGAGGCGCGGATGATAACAAGTTTAATGTTGGCATGGTTGGTATCGAGAATCAGTTTACGGCTGGTGTCGGGATTATCCAGCGCTGTTATACCGGCGTGCGCGAGCAGCGGCAGCGTCTCTTCAAAGATACGTCCCTTGGAGAGCGCGATGGTCAAGGTTTCGGTAATGTGATCGTTCTGCTTCAAGCGGCTATCTCACTTCTGTTCACTGATTATTTTATATTGCGTTTAGTTTACCCAGCTATCCGGGGACACGATGAATACGCGCGCCTAATTGTGTCAATTTCTCCTCGATGCATTCATAGCCGCGGTCGATATGATAAATGCGATCAACCGTGGTGTCGTCTTGTGCGACAAGACCGGCCAGCACCAGGCTGGCCGAGGCGCGCAGGTCGGTGGCCATAACCGGTGCGCCGGTCAGTTTTTCTACGCCGGTGGTGGTCGCGGTATTGCCTTCCAGTTCAATATCCGCGCCCATGCGGCGTAGTTCGTGCACGTGCATGAAACGGTTTTCGAATACCGTTTCCGAGATGGTGCCCACGCCTTCAGCGACGATATTCAACGCCGTAAATTGCGCCTGCATGTCGGTTGGGAAGGCGGGGTAAGGTGCCGTGTGAATATCGACCGCAATCGGCCGCCGGCCTTTCATGTCCAGCGTTATCCAATCATCGCCGGTGGTGATCTCGGCACCGGCCTCGCGCAATTTCATAAGCACGGCATCCAGCAATTGCGGACGCGTGTCTTTGAGCTTTACGCAACCGCCGGTGATGGCGGCGCCGACGAGATAAGTGCCGGTCTCGATGCGATCCGGCAGCACGGTGTAACGCGTTCCCGACAGACGGTCTACACCTTCAATCGTAATAACATTAGTGCCCGCGCCGCTGATCCGGGCACCCATGCTGATGAGACAATTCGCCAGGTCAATCACCTCGGGTTCGCGCGCGGCATTTTCGATAATGGTGGTGCCTTCGGCCAGCGTCGCGGCCATCATCAAATTCTCGGTGCCGGTTACAGTGATCATATCCATTACCAGATGCGCACCCTTCAGCCGTCCCGCAGTGGCGCGAATATAGCCGTTCTCCACCTTGATGTCGGCGCCCATGGCCTGCAAGCCATTGATGTGCAGATTGATGGGACGCGAACCAATGGCGCAACCGCCGGGCAATGAGACATCCGCCTTGCCGAAGCGCGCGAGTAACGGACCGAGCACCAGAATTGAGGCGCGCATGGTCTTTACGAGTTCATATGGCGCGTGAAATTCGCGGATGGTGGTCGCGTCGACCTCAATATTGAGACGCTCGTCGACCATCAGATGCACGCCCATACGGCCGAGTAATTCCATGGTCGTGGTAATGTCGTGCAGGTGCGGGACGTTGCAGATGGTTACCGGCTCACAGGCAAGCAGTGTCGAGGCCAGTATCGGCAACGCGGCATTTTTTGCGCCGGAGATGCGTATCTCACCATTCAGCGGCACGCCGCCGCGGATGATTAATTTATCCATAGAGACAGTGACGCGCGGCGAGTGACACGTAGCAAATTGCTTTATTCATATTGTTTTCTTTGAGAGAAGATTGTCGCTGTGGTTAGACTTGCTGTGAAGTCAACCACTCCGCGTTGGTCAGTGTGCGCATTGATAAGGCGTGAATAGCTGATTGCATATTGTCACCCAGCGCACCGTATACCATGCGATGACGCGCGAGCGTGCTCTGGCCTTCGAAGGCATCCGTAATCACCACGGCCTCGAAGTGACTGCCGTCGCCATGCACCTTGGCCTGACAGCCGGGCAGCCCGGTCTCGATCATGCGTTTGATAGTGTCCGATTCCATAAATTAATCTCTTGTTCAGGACTTCATTAACGGCGCAGTTTGTAACCTTTGTACAGCAATAACAGGCAGAGCGCGGACAGCACCAGCAAAAAACTCGCCGTAATCAACAGGCTGATGCCGGGCGCGACGTCGGATGCGCCGAAGAAGCCGTAACGGAAGCCGTCAATCATATAGAAAAACGGGTTAAAGCGCGAAACTCCCTGCCAAAATTCGGGCAGGGAGTGGATGGAATAAAACACGCCGCTCAGAAACGACAGGGGCAGGATGACAAAATTCTGAAAGGCGGCGAGCTGTTCGAAATGGTCGGCCCAGATCGCTGCGATAATGCCCAGGGTGCCGAGCGTTGCACTGGCCAATACGGCGAATAACAGCACATGCTTAAGGCTGTAGATCGGCAGGCCGACCAGCCAGAAGGTGGCCAGATAGACGCCGGCGCCGACCAGGATGCCGCGGCCGACGGCGGCGGCCACGAAGGCCAGATAAAATTCCAGGCTGGATAGCGGGGCCAGCAACACAAACACCAGGCTGCCGCCGACCTTGGATTGAATCAGGCTGGAGGAGCTGTTGGCGAAGGCGTTCTGGATCATCGTCATCATGATTAAGCCGGGGATTATGAAGGCGGCGTAGCTCAGGCCCGCATAGGTTTGCACGTGATCTTCCAGCACGTGCCCGAACACCAGCAGATAAAGCAGCGCGGTGACGATGGGTGTAAGCAGGGTCTGCATGCTGACCTTAAGAAAGCGCCGCACCTCTTTGCCGAACAGGGTCAGCATGCCGCGCCAATTGCCGAACGGATTCATCATGCCGCTGTGGATTCGGATGAAGCGGAAGTAAGCTGTGTGAAAACCTGGGCCAGCCCCGCCTCCTGCGTCGACAGGTCGCGAATTATAAAACCGGCATCGCGCAGCGCGTCGAGTACGCCGCCGATCTGATCGTCGAGTTTGTGCAGGCGCAGGGTGATGTGATTATCGTTGCTTGACACGAGTAGGCGCGCCAGGCCATCGGGAAGTGTACGGCTGGCATCGGTGACGTGTAATGACAATAAACGATAGGGATGGCGCGCGAGCAAAACCTGTTTGGTGTCGAGCGCCGCCACTTTACCGCGATCGAGGATGGCAATCCGGTCGCACAGCATCTCTGCCTCTTCAAGATAATGTGTGGTCAGTACGATGGTATGACCTTCGCGATGCAGGCGCCGGGTAAATTCCCATAGTAGCTTGCGCAGATCGGTATCAACGCCGGCGCTCGGCTCGTCGAGCACCACGACCTGCGGCTTGTGCACCAGGGCCTGAGCGATCAGCACGCGGCGCTTCATGCCGCCCGATAGCTTGTGCATGTTGGTGTCGGCCTTGTCTTCCAGATTCAGCACGGCTAACAGTTCGTCGATCCAGGCCTGGTTTTCGCGGCCCTTGCCGAAATAGCCTGACTGTAAACGCAGCACCTCGCGCACCGTAAAAAATGCGTCATACACCAATTCCTGCGGCACCACGCCGAGCAGGCTGCGTGCCTTGCGATACTGCCGCACGACATCGTTGCCGAGAATCTTTACATGTCCGCTGTCGGCGCGCGCGAGGCCTGCCATCACGCTGATGAGGGTGGATTTGCCCGCACCGTTAGGCCCGAGCAGACCGAAAAATTCACCCGGCGCAATGGTGAATTCGATGCCTTGCAAGGCATGCACGGGGCCGTAACGCTTATGAATATTTTCGATGCTGACGGCAGGGATCACAATTTTTAGCCTGAGATTTGTTGAAAACTCAACGCAAAGACGCGAAGATGTAAAGGGGATAGTATGAGATGGTAAATCTCAATTACAGCGGATGCTGATCAGGAATATTCGTGCGTAAATAACCGGGGTTGATGTTTTTTTTGCGTCTTCGTGTCTTTGCGTTAGGTTTGCAGCGATTGGGTCAATGGCAGAATGGCATCAAGCCCGCTAAGCCGCGCGATACTGAGCATTTGCGCAGGGATATTTCTAAATACAACCACTTTCCCCTGACGCTGTGCGGTGCGCATCCATTCCAGAATGAGCGCCAACCCGGCGCTGTCGGTATGTGTCACGCCCTGCAAGTCGAGCGTGACTGACGCACCGTCGCCGGCAAAAACCGCGCCGCTATGCGCGTGGATATGTGGGACTGTGGCGAAGGTCAGCGCCCCGGACAAGCTATGACAATCCTCGCCGCAGGGTTCGAGTTGAGTGCTGCGCACTTGATCGCTTAGTTTTTTTGCTGGTTGCGTGCGGCGAGCTTGTCGATTAACGCGTCCAGCCCATCACGCCTGATCTCGCTCGAAAAGGAACTGCGGTAATTCGCCACCAGGCTGGTGTTATCAATAACGACGTCCTGCACCTTCCAGTTTCCGTTCTTGAGAAATAAATTATAATTGATCGGTATCGACGGCCCGCCGGGTTGTTCGATCTCTGATCTAACGGTCACCTCTGTAGCGTCCGGCGCGGCCTTCATCGGCGGATAGGTAATCTTCTGATCTGAATATTCGCCCATGGCCGTGGCATAGGTGCGCACTAACAGCGTGCGGAATTCCTGTGTGAAGTGAGTCCTTTGCTCGGGCGTAGCGGCGCGCCAATGTTTACCGAGCACCCAGCTCGACATGCGCTCGAAATCAAAGTGCGGCAGGATAATTTCATCCACCAGCGCGTAAAGGTGCTCCGGATTTTCATTGATAACGGCGCGCTCTGATTTGATAGCGGCGATCATGCGATCCGCTGTCTGTTGAACGAGTTCTTGCGCCGACGGGGCAGCCAACACCCAAGCGCTGTTGAATAACAGCAGGGCGGCGGCGATGATCTTGGTGGAGTAATGCATGTTGGTCCCTCAGCAGTTATGACGCAGCGCGCCTTGCAGACAATTATAAGTCACACGCTGTATTGACACAAATACGATACACCGACTCGGGATAATTACGGACTCTTCCCGTCGGCCGCCTTACTGAATAAAAATTGTCCGATCAACTGTTCCAGCACGAGCGCGGATTGAGTTAATTTAATCTCGTCGCCGTCCTTGAGCATGCGCTCATCGCCGCCGGGTTCCAGACCCAAGTATTGCTCACCGAGCAGACCGGCGGTAAAGATGCTCGCCGAGGTGTCGGCGGACAATTTATAGTCCTTGCTGATATTGAGGTTGACCACGGCCTGTTGCGTCGCGCTGTCAAATCCTATGGACTCGATGCGGCCTACCAGTACGCCTGCAATGGTTATCGGCGAACGCGGCTTGAGTCCGCCGACGTTTTCGAACTTCGCGGTCAGGTGATAACCGTCGATGGCACCGCTGAAGGCACCCAGGTTGCTGACCTTCAGGGCCAGCACCAGCAATGCCGCGATGCCGGCGAGAATAAACAGGCCGACGGTGATCTCTACGGTTCTTTGTCGCAGCATGTCAAATGCCTCCGAACATCAACGCGGTTAGTATGAAATCCAGCCCCAGCACGGCCAGGGCGGTATGTACCACGGTGCGCGTGGTGGCGCGGCTGACGCCTTCCGAGGTCGGGTTCGCATCGTAACCCTCGAATACCGCAATCCAGCTGGCGACAAACCCGAACACCACGGTCTTGATAACACCATTTAAGATGTCGTCGTAAAAGCCTACCTTGGCCTGCATCTGCGACCAGAACGCACCTTCATCAACGCCGAGCAGGCCGACGCCCACGAAATATCCGCCGAAAATTCCCACCGCGCTGAAGATGGCGGCGAGCAGTGGCAGTGAGATAATGCCCGCAATAAAGCGCGGTGCCACGATGCGCGCGAGCGGATCGACCGCCATCATCTCCATGCCGGATAACTGCTCGGTGGCCTTCATCAGTCCAATCTCGGCGGTCAGCGCGGAGCCGGCGCGCCCGGCAAATAATAGAGCGGAAATCACCGGGCCAAGTTCACGCACCAGCGACAGCGCCACCACAATGCCGAGCGACTTTTCGGCACCGAAGGTGACCAGCGTATTGTAACCCTGTAGCGCCAGCACCATACCCACAAATAGCCCGGAGACCACAATGATGAGCAGCGACAGCACACCCACCGAATAAAGTTGCTGCACGATGAGTCCCGGACGCTTGATGAGTTCGCCCAGCCCCATCAGCACCTGCAACAGAAAAATATGCCCGCGCCCCAGGCGCTGAAAAAAGTTGAGACCCCGGCGTCCCAGGCCTTGTATGGAGTCCATCATGGAGCGGTACCGTTGAGCAGATCATCCCGATAATCCGCAGCAGGGTAATGAAACGGCACAGGGCCGTCGGCCAGGCCGTGCATGAACTGCTGCACGCGCGCGGAATCGGAGCCGGCCATCTCGGCGGGCGTACCCTGACCGATCACCTTGCCTTCGGATAATAAATAAATATAGTCGGCAATGGCGGCGGTGTCCTGTACATCGTGCGAGACGATAATGCTGGTCAGGCCGAGAAATTCATTGAGCTTGTCGATAAGTTCCACGATGGCGCCCATGGAGATCGGATCCTGACCGGCGAACGGTTCATCGTACATAATCATCATGGGATCCAGCGCAATCGCCCGCGCCAATGCCACGCGCCGCGCCATGCCGCCGGACAGTTCGCTCGGCATCAAATCGCGCGCCCCGCGCAGGCCTACCGCATGCAACTTCATCAACACCAGGTCGCGCACCATTGGCTCAGTCAATTGGGTATGTTCACGCAACGGGAAGGCGACGTTGTCGAACACGTTAAGATCGGTGAGCAGCGCGCCACTCTGAAACAGCATACCCATGCGCTTGCGCAATTGATAAAGTTCACTGCGCGACAGCCGGGAAACATTTTTTTCGTCGACCAGAATGCTGCCTGAGTCCGGCCGCAACTGGCCGCCGATCAGGCGCAGCAACGTAGTCTTGCCAGTGCCGCTGGGACCCATGATGGCGGTAATCTTGCCGCGCTGGATGTCGATATCCACGCCATCGAAAATCTTGCGCGCCCCCCGGCTAAAACGCAGATCGCGGATTTTGATTAAAGGTTTTAGCCCATCATCTTGCATGGTGTCTCAGATTCTAATTAGTTAAAGGTCTGGGCGCGGCAAAGTATCAATAACGTGGTGCTCGAAGTCAAATGAGGATTAAGATTAGCCCGGTATGGATCAAGGCAGGTAATCAACTAACTATGGGTGATGTCATTAAATTCAAACGGCCTACGCTGGCCGAAAAACATCGTGGTAAAACCTTATGCGCCAGCGGCTTCCACAAGTGGGACATCGTGCAGGAAAAGTCGTTC
>JBDSOT010000114.1:0-4457 GCA_039914705.1 Gammaproteobacteria bacterium
CCGTAAGAATCGTTTACGGTTTTGAAGTTATCGATATCGACCAAGGCCACGGAGACCGGAGTTTTATTTCGTTTGACGCGCGCCACTTCAATATCAAGCTGTTCCTTGATGGCCGCATGGTTAAGCAATCCGGTCAGACTATCGTTCACCATAAAGCAGCGCATGGTGCGGGCGCGATGCACACGCGCCTGCACCAGTGAAACCAGGTGTCGCGAATCTATCGGCTTGGTCAAGAAATCGTCGGCGCCGATATTCATGGCCTCCATCTGTTTATTCAAATCAGCCTCGCTTGAGAGAAAGACAATAGGCATGCCGACGTAGGCCTCTTGCTGCCGAATCATCCCGGCCAGATCTATGCCGTTATAGCCGGGCAGATATAAATCCATTAACACCAGATCGGGGCTGAATTCCACCAGGCCTTGCATAAGTTCTGTCACCCATTCGGCTATCCGGGTTTGCATCCCTGCCTGTTCCAGGGTTAAGGCGTAATGCTTGGCCAGATTAGGTTCATCCTCGACAATCAGCACCCGGTAGGGTGTATGTGTCTGATCTGCTATGAGGCTGTCGAGCTTGGCTACTAATTTGCCGATGTCCACTGGCATGGTGAAATAGGCGTGCCCGCCGGCATGCACCGCGCGCAGGCGCGTGTCGACGTCCGTCTGGTTGGAAATAAACACGATAGGTAATAGGGCAGAACAGTCGCGCTGAATCTTCGCTATAGTCCCCGCGCCGTTAAACTGTCCCTCGACAAATTTGGTGTCCATGATGATGGCGGCCGGTGCCGTTGTGTGCACAGCCTCTTCGAGTTGCACCAGGTGCTTGAAGTTCTGTACGGTGTAACCAAAGTAGCCCAATTGCAAAGTGAGTTCATCCGTTAGCCCAGCGTCGCTTCCGGCCAGAAACACCACCTTGCGTTCTTCCTGAACGGATAGGGAAGCAGTCGGCTGGTAACCCGGCATATAGTGTCCGACCTCGATTTGCGGAGGCTCCGAGCCTGCCTGCGCCAGCTCGTCAAGCAGGCCGGAAATCTGCGCACGCATTATATCGGGTGGGAATTTATTATTTTTCACCAGGTCTGCGAAAAGTAACTCCAGTTGATGCGCGCTTTTTCGTATGGAGCCAAAGCCAAATGTCTCGCACGAACCCGCCAGGCTGTGTGTGAGCAGATGCAGATCCATGAGGACTTCCTTTCCGGCTACATCGTCGAACAAGAGTCTCCACTTTTCTTTTAGATGCTCGATCTTGCCCGGCACCTGTGTCGCATACGCCTTGCGCAAGATTTTTAGTTGCTCCTGCATATCGGCAACCGGGTTTGCCAGGCGATCATGCAGGCCCCAGATGCCGATCACGCTGGAACACAGCGTCATCGGATCAAAGGGTTTGGGAATTACATCCAGCGCCCCCAGTTTTTTATAGTGCTGAACCTCGTGTATTTGTACCTTGCCGGTCAGAAAGATGACGGGAATGGCCGCAGTCTGGGGCAGGGCGCGCAGGGCTTTGAGCGTGGCCGGGCCATCCATGCCCGGCATCATCACATCGAGCAGAATGAGGTCGGGCCGGAACTGCGGCGCAACTTGCAAGGTATGACTGCCTGAGTCGCTGATCTGCACCGTAAAGTTACCGATTTTCTCCAATACGGTCTTCGCGAGGTTGCGAATGTCGGGTTCGTCATCGACGACCAGGATGCGGGTTAACGGAGGCGGTGCCATCTGTTTCTCGTTTTAATCATAATTATTTGGAAAGGAGACATTCATTGACGTAGCGGTAATAATTTAGATATAGAGCAACTTCTATGCCGTGATGCTCAGCGTCCGTCGCTATTACAGCCTTCCAAAATGCCCGCGCGGGTTGAAAGAAGAGACCTTCGCCAATTCTTCAAACAAGCCTTTTTCCACGGAGTTCAATATGCTGGGCGTAACAATTTGCAGCAGCGCATACAAATCGCCGTGTCCAGCGCTGGGCTTAGGCAGGCCCTTGCCGGCGAGCCGGAATTTCTGACCGGCCTTTGCGCCTTCTTTGATCTTCAGGCGCACGTTGCCCTCCATGGTGGGTATTTCGATGCTTGCGCCCAGCGCAGCCTCCCATGGAGTGATCGGAACGTCAAGATAAAGGTTGTGACCACTGGCCTTAAATAATGGGTGTGGATGCAGCACGATATTCAGAAATAGATCGCCGTTGGGACCGCCGTTAATGCTGGCTCCGCCCTTGCCCGGCACGCGGAGTTTCTGGCCGTCGGTAATGCCTTTTGGAATCCGCACGTTAATATTTTTAGGCACGCGCCTCACGCCTTCCTGCGTGTGCTCGGGCACGTTCAGATCCAGCGTAACCTCGGTGCCGTGGTAGGCGTCATCCAGGCTGATATGCACAGTGGCCTCATACGTCTGCCCCGGCGCGCCAGCCCGGCCGCGCGCGTTATGCCCTGTGTGGGTGCCACCCATACCGCCGGCTCCGCCAAATAACTCGGAAAACAAATCGCTGAAGTCTGTTTTAGAATAATCAGCGGCATGGCCGCGCGTAAACTGTTGCTCCCAGCCCGGCGGCGGCCGGAAATTCTGGCCGGCGCGGTGACTTCCCAGGTCGTCATAAGCGGCGCGTTTTTCAGGGTCTTTGAGAACCTCGTAGGCCTCCCCCATCTCCTTGAATTTTTCTTCAGCATTTTTTTCCTTGGAGACATCAGGATGATACTTGCGCGCCAGCTTACGATAAGCCTTTTTTATCTCATCTTCTGTAGCCTTGCGGTCAACACCCAGGATTTTATAGTAATCTTTATATTGCATAGTCCTTCCTTAACCCACAATCCCGGCTGCTTGCTCAGTATTATTAACGTTAGATCAGCATAACTGCGGCGGGTGGTTTTTAGAAGTGCGCTTGCAAGTTAATGCCGCCCATACAGTAGCGGGTTGTGGTCTGCATAGCGAAGCCATTTCCACATCTACCTCAATCCACCCGCCCTGCTGGGGGGATTACCGCAGGCCGCGCGGCTTTGCTGGGGAGGACAACATTGCCAGTTAGGGTTTGGTTTAAAGGAAATATCTGTTGATCTTTAAGTTTCCTTACTATAATGTAAGGAATTTAAAGAGTGGGAGGGATTTTATGTCAACAGCAACAATGACCAGCAAGGGACAAATTACCATTCCTGCCCGCGTAAGGGCGGTACTCGGTATTGGGGCAGGAGACAGGGTAGAGTTCGTCCAGATTGAACCGGGACATTTTGAGTTGATCGCCGCCACGCGCTCGGTGACCACCCTTAAAGGTATGGTGCGCAAGCCACCTTTACCCGTAACGATTGGTGCAATGAACAAAGCAATCGCGGCGCGCGGGGCAAAAGCCGGATGATCGGCTTGGATACCAACGTCCTCGTTCGCTACATCGCCCAAGACGACCCAAAGCAGTCGCCCAAGGCAACGCATCTGATCGAGTCGTTAACAGCGGATACGCCGGGTTACGTTAGCATCATCTCGGTAGTGGAGTTGGTGTGGGTGCTGACGGGCTGCTATGCATTAACCAAAAACGAGATCGGCGAGGTGCTGGAGACGATGTTGCGCACTAAAGAGATTGTCGTGGCGCACGCGGACACCGTATGGAAGGCTTTGCGGCTGTTCAAAGAGGGTAAGGCTGATTTTGCAGATTGTCTAATAGAGCGGTCAGCGAATGAAGCCGGCTGCAACCATACGGCAACATTTGATCGCGATGCTGCCAGGTACTGTGGTATGCAATTAATCGAATGACCGCAGTTGGACGGGCCGACAAAAGCACCATTACCCACGTTAATTACCAGTGACCAATCACAAGCGCCACTCGCACAGCAGCCACAGAAGTTTTTTAAGGCCGCACTGGAATGGATGAGCTTGACGGTGCCGCCTCTCCGCGATGGATTTCAGTATGCAGGATGTTGTATCCCAGGATCAGACCTCCCAGGATCAAGCCTAAAATAACGATAACCCCACCCAGCAGTAAATTACGACTGTTCATGGTAGGAAATTTATCGCAATCTGCATGCTTATTATCACTGCGTTGCGCAGAGTGAATGTGTGTAACCAGGTTGTCTTTCGGGAGCTTTGTTTCTGGCCCAGGAGTCATCATATTTTCCTTTAAATGCTGCGTGAATTAGCGTCACGGACTGGAAATTTTGACAAACTTTGGCTGAAAAAATTCACGCCAAAAAGAGGGCGTTGACACGTTGACACGTTAAAATGTTGGATGATTAAGGAAGCTGGCGACAGGAATCGAACCCGTGACCTGCTGATTACAAACCAAAAGATAATTTATCCACATCTATAAAATCAACCACTTGCGGCGCTTACCCAATTTAAGCCGCAGTTGATATATCAATCACTTACGATTCAGTTGCCCCGCAAAGGGGCACAATTCTGGCACAGATCTTTTAGGCTGTAGGTTTTGACTACAGCCCCACAGTCTTGCATCGCAAGTCTGTGACAACGCATTGCACAAGAGCA
>JBDSOT010000135.1:0-8376 GCA_039914705.1 Gammaproteobacteria bacterium
GGTTAGACGATGATAGATATAAAAATTACCGAGCAGCGCGAACAATAAAATCGCAAGGGCGATTAGCAAAACACCGCTAAAGCCTTGCAGGCTGCCGGAGATAAATCGCCGCCGCCACAAGCGCCTCAATCCGGCGAATAACAGCACGACTCCCAGAATGCCAACGGCAATAGTGACGGCTTCAAATATCATAGGAACACTCTCTGCTTATTCGTGAGACGCCGCGCACTGGCGTTACTAATTCATTGCCATCGTAAGCGGGGCGATTTTAGTCGTCCAGCTTCATCGGCAGTATCACCATCTGCATGCCGCGCAGATGCAAGCGGCGTTGCATGGCAAGCGCAGTTTGGTTATGCAGCCAGCGCGTTATCCAGTTATCGTGCCTGAAAATCAGTTTGCTGGCAAAAAATACAGTATTGGGAAATTCCTTCGCTACTCGTTCCGAAAGTTCGGTGAGCTGGTTGACCGGATCGGTGCCGAAGCTATCATAAAAGGTGGCCGCCCAGCCGTGACTGTGGCAAAAATTGACATAGTAATTCAAACAGGCCTCGGTGACGTACTGAAGGGTTTTCAGCGCGCCCTTGCCACCATAACTTTGGGTATCAACCTCCCCCGCGCTGAGAAAGACGAAATTTTTAAATTGGTTGGGGAACAGGCGCTGTACCCACAACAGCGTGTGCATCGCGGTGCCGCGACTATTGGTTACCAGAAATACTGCGGTCGGCAGTGCGGGGTCAAGCTTGGGCTTCGATGCGACAGGTTCGATGGGTTTAACCGCGAACAGCTTGTCTATCGTGCGCAGTTGTTCGCGCGTGGCGTCGTAGTGCATGCGGATATACAGACAGATGCCGATAACCGCGCCGGTAATGAGCACCGTTACCCAGCCGCCTTCGGTAAATTTTTCAATGATAGTTACCAGCAGCATTCCCGCCGTTACGATAAATCCGAGTGCTGAAAGAAACAGTCGTCGTTTCCATTTCTTTTCCTCACGGCGATTGCGCCACCAATAATTGCACAGGCCCAGCAACGACAGGGAGAAGGTAAGGAACACATTGATGGTGTAGAGCACTACCAGCAGGCCGACCGCACCGTCGCTCCAGATCAAGATTAGCAATGCCGCCAATCCCATCACCAGCACGCCATTTTGTGTCACTAGGCGGCTGGATAGATGCCGAAATTGATGGGGTACCCAGGAGTCGGCGGCCATGTTGGACAACACCGCCGGCCCGCCCAGAAAACCGGTGTTGGCTGCTACGAACAACAAGCCCGCCTCGAACGCCATTACTACGATTAATAATTCTTCGCTGAAGTTGAAACTGCCCCACTGCCAACTATTGATAATCGCGCCGAAGGTTACGGCATTGAGCGTCTGACCTTCGACCGGATAGACATCCCACAATAAATAAAGGAGGATGATGCCGCCCGCGGTAAACGCCAACGACAGCGCCATATAAAACATCGTCCAGCGACCCGTGGCGATACGTGGTTCGGCCAGCATATTGACATTATTCGAGACGGCTTCGAGGCCGGTGTAAGTGCCGCCGCCGGACGTATAGGCGCGCAGGAATAACGCGGCGACGAACATCCAGCCCATCTCTTGAGTCAAGCTGCTGGTGGCTTGCAGGGTATCCGGTATTAAACTCGGCAGGCGGCTGGCATGCGCGAAGATTCCATAAACGATCAGGAAGGCATGGGTGATTACGAAGCCGAAAAAAATCGGCAACAGTATCTTGATGGATTCCTTCATGCCGCGCAGGTTAAGGAAGATCAATAACAGAATAAGGCCAATCTGGACGCCGGGCTTGAACGCTTGCGCATCGAGCGGCAGCAAACTGAACAAGGCGTCGGCGCCGCTGGCGACCGAGATCGCGATGGTCAATACATAGTCGACGATGAGCGCCGCGCCCGATACCAGTCCGGCATAGGGATGGATGAGCTGCGTGGCAACCTTGTAACCGCCGCCTCCCGAGGGGAATAGTTCGATGACCTGGTTGTAAGCGAGGGCAATAAGGAAAACGGTAAGTGCGGTAGCGAGTGCGAGATACAGGCCTAAATCCCGGTACTCGCCCAGCGCCAGGAAACCAAGTTCCGGCCCGTACGCTGAAGACGAAAGGCCGTCCGCGCCCAGACCAACCCAGGCGAGGAAGGCGATCAGCACGATATGCTGACGCGTCTCCGGTTTAAGCGGATTTAGTGGGACACCGAACAGAGCTTCGCGGATTGTTTTAAGTTTTAACATTTATATCAAGACATGAACCGGCGACGCCAGCGACGTAATAATTTGCATGAATAGTTACACAAGGGTTAATCAGCCTCGCGTTGTAGGCTTATTCAGAATTCCGGTTTCGCCCTCAAGACGTCCGACCACCACTGCGCCACAGCTATCGCTAAATACGTTTACCGTGGTGCGACACATGTCGAGTAAGCGGTCCACCGCAAGAATCAGGCCGATGCCCTCGGCGGGCAGACCCACGGCGCCGAGAATGATGACAATGGCGACCAGACTGGCCGCCGGAATGCCGGCCACGCCGATGGAGGTGAGCAAGGCTAATATTACAATAGTGAATTGTACGCCGATGTTCAGATCAAGGCCGTACGCCTGCGCAATGAACATAACGGCGACACATTCATACAATGCGGTGCCATCCATATTTATCGTCGCCCCCAGCGGAACGACAAAGCTGCTGACGCGATTGGAGACTCCGGAATTTTTCTCCACGCATTGCAGGGTGAGCGGTAGCGTGGCGGCGGACGATGCGGTAGAAAAGGCATTCAGCAGGGCGGGTGCCATGGCCTGATAATGGGGCCAGGGGTTGACGCGGCCGATGATGAATATCAGCCCGGGCAGGGTAATAAAAAAATGGATGGCCAGGCCGATCAGCACGGTAACGAAAAATATCAACAGCGGCAGTAGTGCGCTAAGGCCGGTGTTCACCACCACCTTGGCGACCAGGGCAAACACGCCGATGGGAGAAAACTTCATCACCCAGTGCGTAATCAACATCATCACTTCGAATACGCCGCGCCAGAAGCCCAACAGAATTTCACCATTGCGCCCCGGCACTCGGGTCATAAAAAAGCCGAACAAAAGAAAGAAAAAGATCAGCCCCAGCATTTCGGTATTGGCTGCCGCAGCCACAATATTGCTGGGGACAATGCGCTCGAATATCTTCACCAACTCACCGCTGTTGGTGCCCTTCAACGATGCACTAACATTCGCGGTCTCTTCGCTGAGACCGATAATGTCCTTCGCGGGTTGGCCGTCGATCAGGCCCGGTGTGGTTATATTCACGACCGCTAAACCCACCAGCACGGCGAGCAGCGTAGTAATCAGATAATAGGCCACGGCCTTTTGACCGATCCGTCCCAGCGCCGCGCCCGATCCTATCGACGACATTCCGTTAATCAGCGCGGAGGCGATCAGCGGCACCACCAGCATTTTTAGCGCATTCAGAAACAGGGTGCCGATGATGTCATACAGCCGGTACGGGCTGAAGCCGTAAAGTGAAGCACCTTTATCGGTCAGTAAACCCGCGATAACGGCCAGCAGCAGCGCAATGAATATTTGCCAATGTAATTTTAGTTTTGGCATAGGTTAGGTCTTCAGGAATAAAACACGAAACGCCCTCGCCCGCGTACCGGCAGCATCTTCAATGCCGCGCGGTTTTTATAGCGATGGCTCACTGATTACCTCGGCCTTAGGCGGGCTGATCTTTGCCATCTTTACCACATTCGCCGAGGTCTGAATAATCTCGATGGGGTAGCCGGCCAGCCGCAGGCTGATGCCGGGTTCGGGGATGGCCTCCAGATGTTCCAGAATAAGCCCATTCAGCGTTTTGGGTCCATCGGTCGGAAGATTCCAATGCATGGTGCGATTCAGATCACGAATCGTGGCACTGCCATCGACCAGATAACTGCCGTCATCCTGTGGATGTACATCGCGAATATTATTGGCCGGGTCGGAGGTAAATTCGCCGACGATTTCTTCCAGTATATCTTCGAGCGTGACCAGCCCCTGAATGTCGCCATATTCATCGACTACTAACGCGATGCGTTGCTTCTGCCGCTGGAAATTCAGCAGTTGGGTATTGAGCGGCGTGCCTTCCGGAACAAAGTAAGGGTCGTGCATGATCTCCAGGATGGTGTCTTTATTGAAATCCTCGCGTGCGATCAGACGCGCGGCATGGCGCATGTGCAACATCCCCAGGACATTTTCGATGCCGCCGGCGGTAACGAGCAGGCGCGTGTGCTCTGTGCTGGTCAAGTGGGCAACGATTTGTTCCCACTCATCGTCAAGGTCGATGCCGATAATCTCGCTACGCGGCACCATGATGTCCTCAACGGTGACCTTTTCCAGATCGAGAATGCTCAGCAGCATACGCTGATGGCGGCGCGGGATCATCGCACCCGCTTCATTAACGACAGTGCGTAATTCTTCATGGCTGAGCTGATGTTTTTGAGCATCATGCGTGGACACGCCGAACAGGTTCAGCACGGCATTCGAGAGCATGCTGATAAACCAGACGACGGGATATAACAGCTTGAGCAGCGGGCCCAGTACATACGCGGCGGGAAAGGCTATGCGTTCGGGATATAAGGCCGCCAGGGTTTTGGGTGCGACCTCGGCAAAGATCAGGCCGACTACGGTCAGCAATGCGGCGGCGATGGCAACGCCTTTCTCGCCCAACAGTTGCAAACCGATGACGGTGGCAATTGCGGTGGCCAGGTTATTGGCAAAATTATTTCCGATCAGGAGCAAGCCAATCAGCCGATCCGGTCGCGTCAGCAGGGCTTGGGCGCGCCGTGCACCGGCATGCCTTATCTTCGCCAGGTGTCGCAAGCGGTAACGGTTGAGGGTGAGCAGGCTGGTTTCAGCGCCGGAAAAGAACGCGGCAATTATCAATAACAGCAGCAATGCGCCGAATAATGCGCCAAGAGGGATGTCATTCAAACGGTAGTCGCCTCATGGTTGAAAATCCAGGCGGCGAACCTGCTATTAGTACGGCTAGCGGCAAGCTTTTCCAATTAGCGGCCAAGGATAATTTCCAGCACCAGTTTGCTGCCGAAATAGGCCAGCATTAGCGCAAAAAATCCCGCCAGTGTCCAGCGTATGGCCGTGCGCCCGCGCCAGCCGAAGCGCCAGCGGCCCCACAGTAAAATACCAAATACCAGCCAGGCGATGATGGATAGTACCGTTTTGTGCACCAGATGCTGGGCAAAAATATTTTCCAGAAAAATTGCGCCGCTGATCAACGCGGCGGTGAGTAATACAAAGCCCATGGCGATGATCTGAAACAGCAGCGTTTCGCCAGTTTGCAGCGGCGGCAGCGCGCGAATAAAACCGCCCGGATGTTTTTCATGCAGATGTGCATCCTGAATGGCAAGCAGCCCGGCCTGCACGGCGGCGATGGTGATCAGGCTGGCGGCCATAATCGAGATCAGGATATGCGCATCAAGTCCGTCAAAACCTGCTTGCATGAATAAAAGGTGATTGGAGGGAAACATGATTTCCAGCACGATGGTCAGCGCCGCGAGCGGCAACAGCACAATGCCGAGATTGATCACTGGCTTGGTTAATGAAGTGAGGAGCAGTAATAGCGCGATAAACCAGGTAATGAGAGAGGTGGCATTGAAAAAGCCAAGGTTCAGGCCGCGCGGGGTGATGATCCAGCTATATAAGGCAATGCCATGCAATAATACGGCGGACAGGCCCAGCGCAATCAGCATCAGCTTGGTCGACTGCGTGGTAGTGACGCGGGACAGACGCACACCCAGTAATATCCCGGTGACCGTGTAGAGGATAATCGCCAGCGCGCTAATGAGATTAATGGTCATTTTTAATTATAATATTGAGTAGACGCGTGAAACAGCGGACAGCCTCAAACGCAGGTAATAATCAGGCCTTGACGAGGTCGTCTATGGATCAGGGTCTGCTGAATAAATGCCTCCATGGCAATCGGTGAAGCGCGCAAATCAACTGGTTATGACGAGTAAAATTCTGCTGGCAGTTGGCCGAAGAGTCAAGTTTTATGCCTGCTAGTGTAGCAGATGTGCGCTTATGGCCGCAGTCGGCCGATATTACCTGCGAACCGGCATATAATTCATTAACGGCTGATCGACGGCCCCGCTCTGGTAATTCTAACCTATGATCTGGAAGCCGCATGTTACGGTAGCCGCGCTGATCGAGCGCGATGGGCACTTTCTTATGGTGGAAGAGGAAGACAACGGCCGGGTGGTCTACAACCAGCCTGCGGGTCATCTCGATGAGGGTGAAAGTTTGGCCGCAGCCGTTGTGCGCGAAACCCTGGAAGAAACCGCTTGGCATTTCCAGCCGCAGGCGGTCACGGGTATTTATAAGTGGCTGAATCCGCTGAGCGATATTACCTATCTGCGTGTCTGCTTCACAGGAGCTTGTGATGGGCATGATGCAGACCGCCCGTTAGACCGGGGCATCCGCCGCGCATTATGGATGACGCAGCAAGAGCTGAGCGAAGTGAGCGCGCAAATGCGCAGCCCTATGGTTATGCGTTGCATTAAAGACTATCTGGCAGGCCGGCGTTACCCGCTGCACCTGCTGGCTGATTTGTGATAGATGGTTTATAAAACCCGCATCATCGCCGGCATGTCCGGCGGCGTCGATTCCTCGGTTGCCGCGTTATTATTAGCGCAGCAAGGTTTTGCTGTGCGCGGCCTGTTCATGAAGAACTGGGAGGGCGATGACACGCAGGATCACTGTGCCGCCGCGCAGGATTTCCAGGATGCCCAGAATGTGTGCACGCAGCTTGGCATTGCGCTGCACGCGGTGAATTTCGCTGCCGATTACTGGGATCGTGTCTTTCAATATTTTTTGGCCGAATACCGCGCCGGGCGCACGCCCAATCCGGATGTCATGTGCAACAAGGAAATAAAATTCAAGGCCTTTCTCGAGCACGCCTTGGAGTTGGGTGCGGACATGATCGCCACCGGGCACTACGCACGCATAGCCGAGACTGGCGAGCGCTTGCGTTTGCTCAAGGCGCGCGATGCTAATAAAGACCAAAGTTATTTTTTATACACGCTAGGCCAAGAGCAACTCGCCCGCACGCTATTCCCGTTGGGCGACATTACCAAGCCCGAGGTGCGTGAGAGGGCGACGCGCGCCGGTTTTGTCAATCACGCCAAAAAAGACAGCACCGGCATCTGCTTTATCGGTGAGCGCAACTTCAAAAATTTCTTGAGCCATTATCTGCCCGCGCAGCCCGGTGATATTCTTACTGCGCAGGGTGAATGCGTAGGCCGGCACGACGGGCTGATGTTTCACACGCTGGGCCAGCGGCAGGGCCTGGGTATAGGCGGGCGCGCGGGTGGCAGCGGCGCACCCTGGTATGTGGTCGACAAGGATATGAATCGCAACGTACTCATTGTCACGCAAGACCAAAATGACCCACTGTTATACAGCCAAGGCCTTAGCGCAATCGACCTGTATTGGGTTTCCGGCGGGCCGCCGCAAACACCGCTAACATGCCACGCCAAGACGCGCTACCGCCAGGCCGATCAGGCCTGTGTCATTACTGAATTAGAACAGGGGCGTTGCAAGGTTCGCTTCGAACAGCCGCAGCGCGCCGTCACACCCGGACAATCGGTTGTATTTTATGCCGGTGAGGAGTGTCTGGGCGGAGGGGTGATTGAGTGTACAGAATAAATACAGATGTAGGTCGGATCAAGCGCAGCGGATCCGACAGACACTCCCTAATCTTAATTTTAATGTGGAACCCACTTAACTATGCCTTCCCCACACACCGATAGAACCCTGGCCTTGGCCGGAATTGTTCAGGCAAGCCATTTAGTGCAGCAAATCGCAAAGCGCGGCGCGGTGAGCGATAACGAGGCGTTCGAAACGAGCATCGCCAGCATTTTCAAGCTAGATGCCGAATCCACCGCGGCGGTGTACGGAGGCGGCAGCGGCGTGAGCACGGGGCTTAAGTTGCTGCGCATGCAACTGAGCAATCAAAGCGCGACGCGCGATCTCGAGCTGACTAAATATGTCGTCAACGTAATGCACCTCGAACGTCAACTCGCCAAGCGCAGGGATATGCTGGAGCGCATAGCGGAGGGCATTGAAAAGGCGCGCACGCAAGCGGGATATTTCTCTGCCCTGCATGCCAATGTCATTGCTAATCTGGCTGGCATCTACAGCGACACCATCAGCACGCTCACGCCGCGTATTATCGTCAACGGCGAGCAGCATTTCCTGGACAATCCCGACAATGCCAATAAGATACGCGCCCTGCTGCTCGCCGCCATTCGGTCTGCCGTACTCTGGCGGCAAGTGGGCGGTGGACGTTTCAGGTTATTGTTCGAGCGTGGTGCGATGCTGCGCGAAGTAGCGGCTATGTT
>JBDSOT010000161.1:0-10397 GCA_039914705.1 Gammaproteobacteria bacterium
TGCTTGAGCAAAAAGCGCGCGGCGGCGACATTGGCCAGCACCATGCACTCTTCGATGAGCTTATGCGCATCGTTGCGCACCACCGGAACGATCTGCTCGATCTTGCGATCTTTGCCGAAGATGATGCGCGTCTCGGTAGTATCGAAATCAATCGCGCCGCGCTCGTCGCGGGTCCCGCGCAGCACCTTGTAAATGGCATAAAGATTACGCAGGTGCGGCTGCAATGCGGCATATTGTTCGCACAAGGCGGCGTCGCCATCGACGAGCATGGCCGCAACCTTTTCGTAGGTGAGCCGCGCATGTGAACGCATCACGCCCTCGAAAAACCGGTAATCCTCCAGCTTGCCGGAGGGACTGATAATCATCTCACAGACCATGCACAGGCGGTCTGTATCGGGATTGATTGAGCACAAGCCGTTAGACAACACCTCCGGCAACATCGGGATTACGCGCTCCGGGAAGTACACCGAATTTCCGCGCTCCAGCGCCGCGCCATCCAGGGCGGTCTTAACGTGCACATAAGCCGAGACATCGGCGATGGCGACTAGCAGCCGCCATCCCTTGCCTTGCCGTTCGCAGAACACGGCATCATCGAAATCGCGCGCATCGACACCGTCAATGGTGACGAGCGGAACAGTGCGTATGTCCTCTCTACCCTGCTTGGCCGCCTCGGGAACTTCAACTCCCAGCGGCGCGATTTCTGTTTCGACCGCATCCGACCAGGTTTGCGGCAGATCATAAGAACGGGCGGCAATATCGATTTCCATGCCGGGCGCCATATGATCACCGAGAATCTCGATGACCTTGCCAATGGGCTGGCAGTGCAGGCTGGGCTGCGCGATAAGCTCCACGACCACCATCTGACCATTGGCGGCGCTGGCCTGATATTCCGGCGGCACTACGATGTCCTGGCCGACGCGCTTATTGTGCGGCACCAGAAAACCGATGCCGCGCTCCAGATAAAAGCGTCCGACTAATTGGGTAGTGTTGCGCTCCAGGACCTCGACCAAGGCGCCTTCGCGTCGCCCACGCCGGTCAATGCCCGCCACGCGTACCACCGCACGGTCGCCATGCAACAGACTGCGCATCTCTTTTGCGGTGAGGAATAAATCCTCGCCACCTTCATCGGGCACCAGAAAACCGTAACCATCGGGATGGCCGATCACACGACCCTGTATCAAATCCATCTTGGTGACCAGACCGTAACCTTCGCGGCGGTTGCGCATCAATTGGCCGTCGCGCTCCATGGCATTCAAACGCCGCCGCAGGGCCTCCAGCCCCTGTTCATCAGTGATACTGAACTCCTCGGCAAGCTTGTCAAAGGTCAACAACACACCGCACTCGGCGAGATGCTGCAAAATAAATTCACGACTGACGACGGGGTTCTCGTACTTCTGCGCCTCGCGCGAGGCAAACGGGTCGGCCTTGGTGCTGGTTGTTTTCTTTTGGGTCTTCTTCATTGAAAAAATGTTCTCTCTAAGGTAAAGTTTGCGCTCTTCTGGCGCAGGGTTTGTAACTTGATAAAGGTTATGAGACTTGAGGCCGGAATTGCCGGGGTGGCGGAATTGGTAGACGCGCTAGCTTCAGGTGTTAGTGGGGGTAACCCCGTGGAGGTTCAAGTCCTCTCCTCGGCACCATTATGCAGGTCGGTTCAAGCACGCAGTGCGGAACCGACAATGTCGGATCCGCTTCGCTTGATCCGACCTACTCTAAGTTTTAGGCAACGTAACACCTCTCTGTCCCTGATACTTGCCGCGCCTGTCTTTATACGACGTCTCGCAGACCTCATCGGATTCAAAAAATATCACCTGCGCCACGCCCTCGTTGGCATAAATTTTTGCCGGCAGCGGCGAGGTATTGGAAAATTCCAGTGTGACGTGCCCTTCCCATTCCGGTTCCAGCGGCGTCACATTGACGATGATGCCGCAGCGCGCATAAGTCGATTTACCCAGGCAGATGGTCAACACATTGCGCGGGATGCGGAAATATTCCACCGTGCGTGCCAGGGCAAATGAATTCGGCGGGATTATGCAGACATCGGCCTTGAGATCGACAAAGCTGGCCTCGTCAAAATTCTTGGGATCCACGATGGCCGAGTTAATGTTCGTGAATATCTTGAATTCATCGGAACAGCGGATGTCGTAGCCGTAGCTCGATGTGCCGTAGGACACCACACGACCCACGCCGTTCTCCCGCACCTGGCCCAGCTCGAACGGTTCAATCATGCCGTGCTGTTCAACCATGCGCCGTATCCATTTGTCTGATTTGATGCTCATCGTTTACAAATGCCCTTATAGTTATGGAAGCTCTGATTTAATCAGAGTTTCCTGCGGTACATGGATGTGCCGCTATTTTTCAAACATACGCATGTTTGAAAAATGAAGAAAATAAAAATTATGCTGTACATGAAGTACGAATGCCGCGTGCGCATGGATGCGCAGGAGCGGCCATTTTTGCTTTTTGTCTCTGAAAATTCCATGGATGGAATTATTCAGAGTTTCCCTAGGTATTCTGAATCACGATGCTCGGGAATTTCAGACTGTAATCCTTACCCTGCAATGAGAGTTTGGCCGCCACACGCCGCGCAATATCACGGTAAATCTGCGCAATGGGTCCGCTGGGATCGGCTACCACGCTGGGGTGGCCTTCGTCGGCATTTTCGCGGATGCTGATATCCAGCGGCAAGGCACCGAGCATATCGACATCGTATTGTTTCGCCATGCGCAGCGCGCCGCCTTCACCGAAAATGTGTTCTTCATGGCCGCACTTGCTGCAAATATGCGTGCTCATATTCTCGATAATGCCGAGCACAGGCACCTCGACCTTCTCGAACATCTTGAGGGCCTTGCGCGCATCCAATAGCGCGATGTCCTGCGGCGTCGTCACAATCACCGCGCCGCTGACCGGAATTTTCTGCGCCAGCGTAAGTTGAATATCGCCGGTGCCCGGCGGCAGATCAATCACCAGGTAATCAAGATTCTTCCACTGCGTATCGTTGAGCAATTGCTCCAGCGCCGTCGTCACCATCGGCCCGCGCCAGATCATCGGCGTCTCTTCATCGATCAGGTAACCGATCGACATGGACTGGATATTATGGCTCATTACCGGCTCCATGGATTTGCCGTCCCTGGAGCTGGGACGATCATGGCTGCCCAGCATGCGCGGCTGGCTGGGGCCATAGATGTCGGCATCGAGTATGCCCACTACGGCGCCCTCGGCGGCGAGCGCCAGGGCCAGATTCACTGCCGTTGTCGATTTCCCGACGCCGCCCTTGCCGGAGGCGATGGCGATAATATTTTTAATGTTCGCGTGGGGTTTTACGCCCTTTTGCACGCCGTGCGAGACGATGTTGGAGGAAATGTTTACCTGGCTGGCCTGCACACCGTCAATGGCCTCGATTTTCCGGCGCATCTGCTGCGCTAGCTCATCCTGATAACCGTGCGCGGGGTAGCCCAGCACAACATCTACAGTCACTTTAGCGCCGTCAATAGCGATATTCTTGATGACCTTGGCGGAGACTAAATCCATCTCCAGATAAGGGTCGATGACTTCTTTGAGCGCAGTTTCTATCTGCAATTGGGAAAGGCTTGCCACGTTAACGTACTATCTCCGGCACTGCTTAAGCGAAATTAAACAGTGAATTTTACACGTATTCATTGCCGGGCGGGATTTTTTTAGTCATTGTAAGCGTCATCCGTGTGTCTACCTCGCTAATCCGGTAGCGGCAAACGGCAATAACTGGTAGTTTAGCGCGCCTGTTTCCCAATTTGTTTTCTGGCTCCAACTCAATGTCCGCTACCCGCAAAATACTCGTCACCAGCGCCCTGCCCTACGCCAACGGGCCGATCCATATCGGGCATTTGGTGGAATATATCCAGACCGATGTCTGGGTACGTTATCAAAAGATGCAGGGCCACGACTGTATTTATGTCTGTGCTGATGATGCCCACGGCACACCGATCATGTTGCGCGCCCAGCAGGAGGACATTACCCCCGAGACCCTGATTGAGCGCATGGGGACGGAACATCGTGCGGACTTCAAAGCATTTGGCGTCAGCTTCGATAACTATTACTCCACTCACTCGCCCGAAAACCGCGAACTCTCCGAGATCGTTTACCGCAAGCTGCGTGATGCCGGTCATATAACCCAGGGCGTCATCAAACAGGCCTACGACCCGGAACGTAACATGTTCCTGCCCGACCGCTTTATAAAGGGCGAATGCCCACGCTGCGGGGCCAAGGATCAGTACGGCGATAGTTGTGAGGCGTGCGGTGCGACTTACGCGCCGGGCGATCTCAAAAATGCGGTCTCGATTATCTCAGGTGCCACACCTATCGAAAAGAGTTCGCTGCACTACTTCTTCACCCTCGCTGATTTCGAACCGTTCCTCAAGCAATGGATGACCACTGAGCCTCTGCCCTTGCAGAAGGAAGTCGCCAACAAACTCGCCGAATGGTTCGAGGCGGGCCTGCGCGACTGGGATATATCGCGCGACGAACCCTATTTCGGATTTGAAATTCCCGATGCGCCGGGAAAATATTTTTACGTCTGGCTGGACGCGCCCATAGGCTATATGGCGAGCTTTAAAAATCTTTGCGAGCGCAGCCAGCTGGTCTTTGATGAATACTGGGCAATAGACAGCACGGCCGAACTCTATCACTTCATCGGCAAGGACATTCTCTACTTCCATTCATTATTCTGGCCGGCCATGCTGGAAGGCGCGGGTTATCGCAAACCCACGGCTATTTTTTGCCACGGCTTTTTGACCATCAACGGACAGAAGATGTCGAAATCACGCGGCACCTTCATTACCGCACGCAGCTATCTTGATCATCTGAATCCCGAATATCTGCGTTATTATTTTGCCGCGAAGCTGGGCAGTGGGATTGATGATCTCGACCTTAACCTGGACGATTTCACTGCCCGGGTTAACAGCGACCTGATCGGAAAATACATCAATATTGCCAGTCGCTGCGCCGGCTTTATAAGCAAAAGGTTTGAAGGAAGACTGGCAGCGAGCTTTGAATCGAACATGTTACTCGATGAGGTAAAAGCGGCGCGCAGTGAGATAGGACAGCTCTATGAGCAACGCGAATATTCAAAAGCGCTGCGTCTCATCATGGCGCTGACGGATCGTGCAAACCAGTACGTTGATGAAAAAAAGCCCTGGGAGATTGCCAAAGATCCGCAATGCGCAGATAAACTTCAACAGACCTGCACCATCGGCCTCAATCTGTTCCGCCTGCTGACTATTTATCTCAAACCGGTACTGCCTACACTTGCGAGAAATGTAGAGACGTTTTTGAACGTCCCTCCACTGCTCTGGGCAGACGCCAATGAATTACTCACTGATCACGCTATCAATCCCTACGAACACCTGATGACCCGCGTTGACCAAAAACAAATTGATGCCATGCTCGAAGCTAGCAAGGAAAGTAGACAAGCCAAACCAATCTCCCCGTCCCCTGCTTTGGAAAAGGGGGGGACGGAGGGGGATTTGGCAAAGGCTGGGAGCGAAGCGGGGGGGTTTACGCCCGTTGCAGCAACTATTAGCATCGAAGACTTTGCCAAGGTCGATCTGCGCATCGCGCGTATCGTGAAGGCCGAGGATGTGGAAGGCGCGGAAAAATTATTAAAGCTCACGCTCGATATCGGCACGGAACAACGCACGGTGTTTGCCGGAATTAAATCAGCCTATGCCCCTGCCGATCTGGAAGGAAAACTTACGGTGATGGTTGCCAATCTGGCCCCGCGCCAGATGCGCTTTGGCTTGTCCGAGGGAATGGTGCTGGCCGCAGGACCGGGTGGAAAAGATTTATGGATACTGCATCCTGATAACGGCGCGCAACCGGGTATGCGGATAAAATAAATCAACCGCCTTATTATCTCAGCATACGAAGCACGCGCACTTTTAATCTCAAGCTAGCCGTCAGAGCTTACCTAACAGGAGCTATCATATGGGTGATTTTTTCCACAAGTTCGCAAAGAGCACATCGGCTGTGTTCGGCTCGCCACCCGCGTTCATCATCGCCGTGCTGATCATTGTAATCTGGGGTGTCACCGGCCCCATATTCGGCTTTTCGGATACCTGGCAATTGATCATCAACACCGGCACCACCATCGTGACTTTTTTGGTGGTGTTCCTGATTCAGAACACGCAAAATCGAGACGCGCAGGCGATCCATCTTAAACTTGACGAGTTACTCAAAGCCGTCGAAGGCGCACGCACCAGCCTGGTTGATCTGGAAAATTTATCGGATGAAGAACTGGCCGCTTTGCAAAAGGAATTTCAGGATCTGCGCGAGGCGGGTGATAAGCCTGCTATGACAAGGGCCGTCGAACAAAAACTACAACAGCAGCTTGCCCACCCGGAAAAATAAGTTTAACTCGCTGATGTAGTGGTTCAATTTGAAATGAACTCAAAATTCTAACGTTCAAATCTCACCGCTGACAATGCTGATGTGGTGACGGTTCAAGCTCTTAACGCTTCCCGGCGACTTGTGATTTAATATAGTTAAATATCCATTACTTATCTTTTGGCTATTAAGTAGCTGTTACGCTACACTGACCGAATTAAGCTAATTTACCAACCTCGTGGTCGTCCACATACGTCAGCTTAGCCACTGAATGGAGTCTCATAGTATCGCATACGGAAGCTTTTCTCGCGGTGGCCAGTCGGCAATTAACGTGCCGATTTTGGCGCGGCTGCATAGTGAGACTCGTGCGCTGCACGCTCAAATCGAGCACAACCCCCGCCTGTGCGTGCTACTCAAAGCCCAGGTTACACTGGCTGATTACGTGGCGACGCTACAGCGCCTTTACGGATTTTACCTCCCACTCGAAACGCGACTGAGCGCGTTCCCGCAATGGGCGCGCGCCGGATTCGATTTTAACGCCAGGCGCAAGGCGGAGTTGCTGAAGGGCGATCTTCGCGCCTTGGGTCTGGACGATCAAGCTATCGACAGCATGCCGCGCTGCGCGGCGCGGCCTGATCTAGGAGACTACGCGCAGGCGCTCGGCGTGATGTATGTGCTGGAGGGGGCGACGCTCGGCGGCCAGGTGCTTGCCGGCGCGTTGCAACGTCGCCTCGGTATCGACGCACGGAGTGGTGCCGCGTTTTATAATTGTTATGGCCTGCACGCGAGCGAGAAATGGCAAGGGTTGTGCGCCTTGCTGGCGAGCGTGAAATGGAGTGCGGAGGATGCGGCGGCGGCGGTTCAGGCCGCTGCCGCCACTTTTCAGTGCCTGGATAATTGGTTGAGCGAATACAGTGAGTAAGATAACCATGAGCGTCACATCCCACGCGTCTCCGGTCGATATCAGCAATTGCGAGTACGAACCAATACACCTTCCCGGCAGCATACAACCTCACGGCATATTGTTTGCCTTGAGTACGCCGGAGCTTGCCATCCGCCAGGCGAGCGAAAACGTAGAGCGCTTTTTCGGCCGCCCCGCTGCCGCCATGTTGGGCAAACCATTTGCTGAGATTGTCGGAGACGACCTCGCCGGGCGTCTGCGCGGCGCACTGCAACAGCATAATCTGTACACCCTCAACCCAAGTCCGGTGCGGCTTGCACACGACGGCGATGGGCAATGGTTCAGCGCGATGTTTCATCGCCACCAAGGGCAGCTTATCGCCGAACTCGAACCGATGTGCGACGACGCTGCCGGCATCCGCTTGCAGGGCGAGTTGCCTTTTCGGTTCATGCACGACGCGCACGATGCATTGGATTTATGCCACATCGCGGCGCGCGAAGTGCAGCGCCGCCTCGGCTACGACCGCGTGATGGTTTACCGCTTCGATCAGGATTGGCACGGCGAGGTGATCGTGGAGGAAAGCAGTCGGCACGGCGAGCGTGATTCCTACTTAGGGCTGCACTTTCCGGCGTCCGATATCCCGGCGCAGGCGCGCGCCTTATATATAAAAAATCGTTTGCGCGTCATACCGGACGTTAACTACTCGCCCTGCCCGCTCGTCCCGCAGTTGAACCCCTCCACTAATTTACCGCTGGATCTCGGCTGTGCGCTGTTACGCAGTGTTTCGCCCGTGCACATCGAATATCTGCGTAATATGGAGGTGGGCGCCACGCTGACCATCTCGCTGTTATGCAATGAGCGCCTGTGGGGCTTGATCGCGTGTCATCACTACAGCCCGCGTTATGTTGCCTACCCCGAGCGCGCGCTGTGCGAGATTCTCGGCGAAGTGGTGTCTTATCAAATCGCCGTGCTGGAAGGCCGCGAGAGGGCGCGCGCTACGCAGTGCAGGCAAGAGTTGGTAAATAATATCGCCAACCATTTGTTGGCCGACGATGACTTGGGGCTGGCGCTCACCAAGCTTCATCCCAATATACTCGGCGCCTTGGAGTGCGACGGCGCGGTCGTGCGCATGGACGGCTCGACCGCGTATGCCGGCGAATTGCCGTGCGAGGAAGACGTTGAATTATTAATAGCCGTCGCCGTCGAACACGCGGGCGACGGGTTACTGGAAACCGCATACCTGGCCGGCCTGGATGATCGTCTACGGCGGTTAGCGCCGCAGGCGAGCGGATTATTATATTTACCGCTTACCGCGCAAGGTAATTTTATACTGGCCCTGCGCAAAGAAATCACGGAATCGCGCGCTTGGGCGGGCGATCCGCACAAGCCGCTCATCGTCAGCGGCAGCGATGAGCAGCTGCACCCGCGCAAATCCTTTCAGGAATGGCTGGAGATCATCACCGCCCACAGCCACCGCTGGGAGGCGCTAGACATCCAAACGGCCATTGCGCTGAAGGGCATGATCCTGGAGCGCCACGCCGCCCTGGCGCGCAAGGCTACGGTGGAGCGCATACGCCATCTAGCACACCATGATGCGCTTACCAATTTGCCGAACCGCGTGCTGCTGCAAAATCGCTTCACTCAGGTGGTCGCCCAGGCGGAGCGTTACTCCAAGGATGTGGCCATGATGTTCCTCGACCTGGATCGCTTTAAAAATATCAACGACACTTACGGCCATCACGTAGGCGACAAACTATTGCAACTGGTGGCGAAGCGCCTGACCGGCTGCGTGCGCGGCATTGATACGGTGAGCCGACAAGGCGGCGATGAGTTCGTGATTATGCTGCCCGATACAGATCGTGTCGCCGCCGCCCAAGCGGCCGAAAAACTATTGGGCGCGATTGCCAAGCCCTATCTCATCGAGGGCCACGAACTCAACGTAACGCCGAGCATTGGGATCAGCCTCTACCCGGAGCACGGCGATGCCATTGAAATGGTACTCCGGCACGCCGATGCGGCCCTGTATCATGCCAAGCAAGCGGGTCGGAACAATTGCCAATTTTTTAAACAGGGAATGCTGGGCCATGTACAACATCGCGTCTCGGAAAGCTCAGCCTTACGTCACGGACACGATCACGACCAATTTGTGCTGCATTACCAACCGCAGGTCAATCTCCAGGACGGCAGCGTCGTGGGTGTCGAGGCGCTGCTGCGGTGGCAGCATCCGGAGCAAGGATTACTTGCGCCCGAGGATTTTATGGCGCTGGCCGAGGAAAGTGGATTGATTGTACCGATAGGGGCGTGGGCGATCAGCGAGGCGTGCCGGCAAATTAAGGCTTGGCAGCTAATCGGTCTCGGGGATATTTCCATAGCGGTTAACATTTCGGGGGCGCAGTTTCGTCAACCGGGGCTGCCCGAATTCATCGGGCGCACGCTTGATCAATACACCCTGGCGGCGCATTGCCTGCAAATCGAAATGACGGAGGCGACCATGATGCAATGCTCCGAGCAGACGCTATCCACACTCCAGGCACTCAAGGAAATCGGCGTACAATTGGCCGTGGATGATTTCGGCACCGGCTATTCCAGCCTCAGCTATCTGAAACGCTGCTCCATCGATAAGCTCAAGATCGACGGCACCTTCGTGCGCGGCATTCTTCACAGCCACGATAACGCCGCCATCATTCGCGCGATCATCGTCATGGCCAAAAGCCTACAGCTCGGCGTGGCGGCGGAAAGCGTAGAAACCGAGGAACAAGCGATGTTTTTGCAATCGTTGAGTTGCAACGAAGTGCAAGGTAACTACATATGTGAGGCACGGTCCGCGCACGAGTTTGAGCATTTCCTGAGAAGAGGTACAGGTAAGGTGCCACCCTATATGACTAGCGCTAAGCACAACCCCAAAACCTAGGATGTCAAAGACGAAATAATGACGTATCAGCCTATAATGGGCATCTGTCCCCGTAATTATTTGGCGGCTTACGCAGCTTCATACATTAGCCATTGCCCCCGCTGCCCCAGGCTTCATCAAGCTTCATCATTCAGAGATCGCCGTGGCCGAATACGCACTTATTGCGGACAAGATCGACGCATTACTCCCGCAAACCCAGTGCCGTCAATGCAGTTTTCCAGGCTGCCG
>JBDSOT010000030.1:0-10955 GCA_039914705.1 Gammaproteobacteria bacterium
TTCACGTGCCGGCAAACTTTATCGGCTACGGTTCATTCTCGTTGGCCGCGATGGTTGGTGTTGCTTACCTGTTGCGCAACCGCGCTGAACGGCGCAATCCGCAAGGCCTGCTGGCAACGCGCCTGCCAAGCCTGGAGATTCTGGACGACATCATGTACAAGTCCATCGCCCTGGGATTCTGCTTCTTTACATTGGCGACTATTCTTGGTGCGTTGTGGGCGGCGGAGGCCTGGGGCGGCTACTGGTCGTGGGATCCAAAGGAAACCTGGGCGCTGATTATCCTGCTGAATTATGCGGCTTGGTTGCATATGCGCCTCACCAAGGGCTGGCGCGGCACGCCAATGGCGTGGTGGGCGGTGGTTGGCTTGTTCGTAACGACCTTCGCCTTTCTCGGCGTGAACATGTGGCTGTCGGGCCTGCATTCTTACGGGGCCTTGTAGCTTAGTAAACCCTTTTCGCAGCTTGACCACACGCCGGGATTGCCGGCGTGTTAGTTTCTGCTCCCGGTGCCGCCGTAAATATATTTTGCCAGGGTAGCCACATCAATACTTACGCGCCGCACCAAATGGTCCAGGCTGATGATTGCGTGTTCCAAAAGATTCACCGCGATATAAGGATGTTCGACGCGCAGGCGTTTGTATTTGGCGCGCGTTAATTTCAACACCTGGGTATCATCGCTCACGGCACGCATGCGCACCGAGCGCGGCTGGCGGTCGAAGAACGACATCTCGCCCATGAGTTCACCTTCCTTCATACTGCCGACCTCGACCTCTTGATCGCCTTCATCGTAGAGCAGGGCGGCCTCGCCACGCACGATAAAGTACAGTGCCTCACCGACCTCACCGATATTAGCAATGATGTCTTTCTTGTTAAAGCTGACTAGCTCGGTATAATCGAGCAGGATATCAACCTCTTTCAGTGTCAGCGATTCGCACAGATATTGCTGGTTAAGGAATTGTGTTAGGTCGATTTTGTCTGCCGGCATGGATGCATCCCCTTAAGTTTAAGTTCTGCAATAGCATAAAAGATTGCGCGCTAAACTAACATTGCAGTGCGCAAATTTAACTATGCCTCGCATGCAAGTATCGTAGTCCCGGATAAAATTCATGAAAGCCGCCGAATTATTTATAAAGTGTCTTGAGAACGAGGGAGTTGAGTATATCTTCGGCATTCCAGGAGAGGAAAATATTGAAATCATGGATGCGCTGCTCGACTCACCGATAAAATTTATTACCACGCGTCACGAGCAGGGTGCGGCCTTCATGGCCGATGTTTATGGCCGCCTGACCGGCAAGGCGGGCGTATGTTTGTCAACCTTGGGTCCGGGAGCGACCAATCTGGTCACCGGCGTGGCCGACGCCAATATGGATCATGCGCCGCTGGTTGCCATCGCCGGGCAGGCGGGCACCAACCGGCTGCATAAGGAATCGCACCAGGTACTCGACCTCGTGAACATGTTCCAGCCTATCACCAAATATGCCTCACAAATCCTCGAGCCACAGATTATTCCCGAGGTGGTGCGCAAGGCCTTTAAGGTGGCGCAGGCCGAAAAACCCGGTGCCTGTTTTATCGACTTTCCGGAAAATATCGCGGCCATGGAGATCGTCGATATCCCCTTGCGTGCGCAATTTGCCACTACATCGGAGCCGCCCGCAGATCGTATACAGGCGGCGGCAGGGCTTATTTCCTCTGCGCGCCACCCGATGGTATTGGCCGGCAACGGGGTAATTCGTGCGCACGCCTCCCGGGAACTGGCGGCATTTGCCGAGAAACTCGGCATCCCGGTGGCCAATACCTTTATGGCCAAGGGTGTGATTCCCTTCAAGCATCCGATGGCGCTGGGTAGTGCCGGTCTACAAGCCCGTGATTACGTCGGTTGCGGTTTCAATGAGGCCGATGTGATTATCTGCGTCGGCTATGACCTGGTGGAATATCATCCCTACCTCTGGCACCCAACACGCGATCGCACGATCATCCATATCGACAGCTCCCCGGCGGAGGTGGACGCCTGTTACGGCATAGAGGTAGGTGTGATCGGCGACATTGGCCTCAGTCTCACGCGCATAGCGGCGCTGGCAACGCGTCAGAGCGGACATTATATGCGGCCCTTGCGCGAGGCGCTGGCCGAAGAGATGCGTCAACATCGGGCGGATGAGGACTTCCCGCTCAAGCCGCAGAAGATCATCTGGGATTTGCGCACCGCGCTAGGTCTGGAAGACATCGTGGTGTGCGATGTCGGTGCGCATAAAATGTGGATGGCGCGCATGTTCCGCTGCGAATTTCCTAATACCTGCATTATTTCCAATGGCTTCGCGAGCATGGGAATCGCCGTTCCGGGCGCAGTCGCGGCGCGTCTGGCCTGTCCTGACCGCGCGGTTGTGGCGGTGACGGGCGACGCCGGTTTTCTGATGAACGCTCAGGAAATCGAAACGGCCATGCGAATTGGCACGCCAATTGTAATCCTGATCTGGACGGACAGCGCCTACGGCCTGATCGAGTGGAAACAGATGAACGCGTTTAACCGGGTGTCCCACGTTCATTTTAACAACCCGGATTTTATAAAGTACGCGGAATCATTCGGTGCCAAAGGCTATCGCGTAGAGCGTGCCGCCGAGTTGTTGCCGATATTAAAACATGCGCTGACCGATAACACGGTGAGCATTATTGATTGCCCGGTCGACTACAGTGAAAATTTCAGGTTGGCCGAGAAGTTGGGAGAAATGATTTGTCCACTGTAAGCCAGGTACAGCCCTTGATACCGCCGCTGAACGAACCCAGAAAGTCGCTGCGCCTGCTCAGTTACAACGTGCAAACCGGTATTGCCACTACGCGCCCGCATCATTACTTTACGCAAGGCTGGAAGCATGTGTTACCGCATGCCCAAAGCCTCGGTAATCTCGGCAAGATTGCCAATCTGATCAGCGATTTCGATATGGTGGCCTTGCAGGAGGTCGATGCCGGCAGCCTGCGCAGCCGCTATGTCAACCAGGCGGAATATATGGCGAATAGCGGACAGTTTCCCTTCTGGTATTGCCAGACTAACCGTAATCTGGGCAGGATCGCGCAAAATAGCAGTGCCTTACTCAGTAAATTCCGCCCGAACGAGGTTACCGAACACAAGCTGCCCGGGCTGCCGGGGCGCGGCGCCATGGTGGTGCGCTACGGCAACCATGGCTCGGCCCTGGTGTTGCTGTTGATTCATCTCGCCCTGGGGCAGCGGGCGCGGTTGCGCCAGCTCGGCTATATCAGCGAGCTGGTGAACGAACACGAAAATGTGGTGTTGATGGGCGATATGAACTGTCAGCCGGAGAGCCGCGAGATGGACATTCTATTCAAGAGCACGCGCTTGCGCGAACCGGCTGAGGCGCTGAACACCTTCCCGAGCTGGCGTCCGCAACGTAATATTGATCATATCCTGGTGACGCCGTCGCTGGAGATAAGTAATGTCCGGGTGCTGAGCCATCCCTTCTCTGATCATTTACCGATCGCCGTTGAATTGATCATCCCCGAGAATATCCAGTTAAATGCCGCATAGCTTAATGCCAGGGCATTAACTGCATTGTCTGAGTAGCGCAACAGTATGTCTGACCGAAGATTGTCGCCGTAGTCGCTCGCAACCTCCGCTTCATGGAACGCTGATATCCATAATCATCTTGCGGTGCCACCCCTTCATTAAGGCAACACATATATGCAGAAGCCGGTAGCAACTGCCGATGTGCTTATTATCGGTGGTGGTCTGGCGGGCCTCACCTGCGCCGTGGGTTTGCTCGACAGCGGGTTGCGCGTAGTCGTGCTTGAGCGCGCTGCCATCCTCGGTGGACGTGCTGCCAGTTGGAACCATGCCGCGAGCGGCGATGTCGTATCCATCGGCCCGCATATTTTACTTAATCAATACCATAATATGTTCAAGCTGCTCGACCGTTTGGGGACGCGCGAGCGCATTGTTTGGCAATCCGATAAGCGCTTTTTAACGATGGTCGAAGGGCAGCGGAAGATCGTGATTCGTAATTCCTGTCTGCCGCCGCCTTATCATTTCGTGCCGAGTTTCATGACCGATCCGCAGATTGGTTTTCGCGATTTGATCTCGAATTGGCAGGTTGTGAGGCTAGCCTTTGAAATGGATGAGGAAAGGCTGCTGAGTTTGGACAGCATCAACGCCCTCGATTTTCTGCGCGACATGGGTGTCAGCGCGCGCTTCATCGAACGCTTTTGGGCCTTTGCTGCCTTTGCCATCATGAACGTGCCGCTGCAATTAGCCTCGGCGGCCGCGCTCATGCGTTTTTACCAGCGCATTGTCGGACACCGTGACCTGGCTATAGGTTTTCACGACTGTGGGCTGGGCGATATTTACGCCCCTCAAGCGCGCGCATTGATCGAGCAGGCGGGTGGAGAGATCATCACGCAGGCCGAGGTCACAAAACTTCTTTTTACCGAAGAGCGGGTGTGCGGCGTACAACTCGCAAACGGCTCTCGGCTGGCGGCGCGTTTTTGTGTTTCCACTTTGCCGCCTCACGCCCTGCGTGAAATTATTCCATACGAGTGGCTTGCCAAACCGGGGGTGTTTGCGAACCTGGCGCACTTCGAACCCATTTCTTATATAAGCGTCTATCTCTGGTTTGATCGAAAGCTGACGCGCGAGCAGTTCTGGGCGCGCGTGTATTCCCCGCAGGATCTGAATTGCGATTTTTACGATCTTTCTAATATCAATGTCGGTTGGCAAGGGCGTCCTTCGGTGATCGCCAGCAATATCATTTACTCGCAACGACTCGCGGGATTAACCGATATAGAAATTATCGAGCGGACACTTGCGGAACTTACTGAATTTCTCCCTCAAGCGGCGCGCGCGCGCATGGTGCACACGGCCATTCACCGCATTCCACTTGCCATTCACACCCCCCGCCCCGGGAATGAATCCCTGCGGCCGAGCACACGCACGCCCATTAATGGCTTACTTTTAGCCGGCGACTGGGTGCAGACCCGGCTACCCTATTCCATGGAGAGCGCGGTAGCATCCGGTTGGCTGGCAGCAGAACAGGTACTCGCCGATATTGGTCGTCCACAAAAGCTCGCGGCCGAGACGCCCATGCCGGAGCGGCTGCCTGCCTGGATGCATTGGACAGCGAAATTATTTCCCGGTAAGCGCAGCCGGCCGGCCGCGGTATGAGGTTAGGGCAGTGCAATAGGGTTATCCCATATCCTGGGCCGCCACTACCTCGATAAACGCAGCGCCGTAACGTTCCAGCTTGCGCGCACCGATGCCGGCAATTTCACTGAACTGCACCAGTTCGCGCGGCCGCTTACCAAGGATTTCCAGCAGCGTGCTGTCGTGGAAGATCACATACGGCGGCACACCTTGCTCGCGCGCCAGTTGCAGGCGTTTATCTTTCAGCGCCTGCCAGAGCGCCGCATTTCCGGGCGCACCGAGAAGCTCGTCGCGCAGCGTTTGCGGCTGAGCGGATTTTTGCTGTTTTTGTTTTCGCTGCGGGTCTTGTGGATCGTGTCGGAAGGCGATAGTTTGTGCGCCGCGTAGCAGCGGGCGGCTTTCGTCGGTGAGGCGTAATCCGCCATGGCCGCTCATATCAACGGCGAGCATACCGGCGGCGACCAGTTGCCGAAAGATGCCCTGCCACTGCGTCTGCGTATGCTGGTGCCCGATGCCGAAGGTGCTGAGTTTCTGATGATTGAAACGCTCAACCTGGGGTGTGGTCTTGCCCAGTAACACATCGACCAGATGACCGACACCAAAGCGTTGCCCCGTGCGGTACACACAGGACAAGGCCATCTGCGCCGTACGCGTGCCGTCCCAGGTGTGCACTGGTACCAGGCAGTTGTCGCAATTACCGCAGGGCGCGTTATAGCTTTCACCGAAATAATTCAGCATCACCTGCCGGCGGCACACCGTGGTCTCGCAAAAGCCGAGCAGGGCGTCGAGCTTGCGCCGTGCCAAGCGTTTGTGTTGCTCATCCGCCTCGGAATTGTCCACCATCTGGCGCTGCATAATGACATCGCCAAGGCCATAGGCCATCCAGGCATCGGCGGGGAGGGAGTCGCGCCCGGCGCGCCCGGTTTCCTGGTAGTAGCTTTCCATGCTCTTGGGTAAATCCAGATGTGCGACAAAGCGTACATTGGATTTATCGATGCCCATGCCAAATGCGACGGTGGCGACGATAATGACACCCTCGTCACGCAGAAAGCGTTGTTGATGACGTTGCCGGGTCGCGGTGTCGAGACCGGCGTGGTAGGGCAGGGCGTCCCAGCCATGATCGCTCAGCCATTGCGCCGTGGTGCCCACACTCTTGCGGGACAGGCAATAAACAATGCCGGCATTACCGCGATGTTCGAGTTCGAGAAAGGCTAACAGTTGCTGGCGCGCGTTATGTTTCAGTGCGATGCGATAGCGGATGTTGGGACGATCAAAACTTGAGACGAATTTGCGCGCGGCGTGTAAATCCAGGCGCGCGATGATCTCACGTCGCGTCGGTTCGTCGGCGGTAGCGGTCAGTGCAATACGCGGGACTTGCGGAAAACGCTCGTGCAACACCGACAGTTGCACGTACTCCGGGCGGAAATCATGACCCCACTGCGAGACGCAGTGGGCCTCGTCGATGGCGAACAAGGCAAGCTCGATACGCCCCAGTAATTCCAGAAAGCGCGGCGTCATCAGTCGCTCAGGTGCGACATAGAGTAAATCCAGCTCGCCACGCAGTACCTGTTGCTCAACCCGCAAGGCCGCTTGTGCGTCCAGGCTGGAATTGAGGAACGCCGCTTTGACGCCGAGCTGTAGCAAGGCATCGACCTGATCCTGCATGAGTGCGATCAGCGGTGATACCACGATACCCACGCCACGACGCAGCAAGGCCGGAAGCTGATAACACAGCGATTTACCGCCGCCGGTTGGCATTAACACCAAGGCGTCGCCACCGCCCATAACATGGTTGATAACCGCCGCCTGCTCCCCGCGAAATTCGGTGTAACCGAATACCGAGCCAAGTAGTTTGAGTGGGGAATGTGCGGGCATCACGAGGGTCAGATTACCAATACCTGGCGAGATTATAATGGGCAAATCCAACGTTGTTTAGTAAGGCCAAGACGGGTCCGGCGCGTAATTTTCAAAGGCTGCAATTTTACAGGGCCACGCCGTATATTTGATGAATTGTAAGGAATATTACTATATGCTTTAAGGGCAATAACTCAACTATAAGGAGATTTACCATGGGATGGATTATCACAATTTTGGTCGGTGCTTTAATCGGTTGGCTGGCCAGCATCATTATGAAAACCAATGCTCAACAGGGCGCAATTGCCAATATCCTGGTGGGTATTGTAGGTTCGCTGCTGGGTCGCTGGTTGTTCTCGGATGTGTTACATATCGGCGGTGCGGTCGCAGCGGGCAGTTTTTCCCTGCTCGGTCTGCTCTGGGGCATCATCGGTGCAGTCGTTCTCATCGCCATTTTGAAGGCGTTGAACATCTTTAAGTAATCAAAAAACAGGGGATTGTTCGGTGAACAATCCCCTATCTTTCTTTACGCGGCCACGATTGACAGTAGATCAGGATGCAGAGCCATGAACCCGGTTCGTTCGCTGTCAACCCAGACCAGTCCCACCAGTGTTTCGACCGTTGCAGTTTAGCTTAGTTTAAACATTCGGTACAGTGAACCGTCGCGGGCGACCAAGCCATGCAGCAAGGCCAGTGCGCCATGCCCACCCCAGTATATCCATACAAAGGTTGAGAGAACTTCGTGAGTCTCTTTGGAGAAATCTGCAAAGGGAGGCAGCTTGCCGCCGCCCTCGGGCATCCCGAAGAAAAGCACAGCGCCGGTTAAGGCGATGGCGGTGACGGCGAGCAGGCCCAGGCCATGAATAAGGCCGGGTAAACGGCCAGCCGGCCCGCTGGGTGGGAGATTAAATTTCTGCAAGTCGCGCAATTCCTGCCTCATTTTTAAACGGTCGGCGATAGTGAACGGAAATAGATGGCGTATTCCGCTGCCGCGTACACCCCAGATACTCCACATCCAGTGCGCCAGCACTATCACTAGCGCGGTCATACCTGCCCACTCGTGAAATTCGAACATCGCGCCGCCAAACCCGCTACTCACACGGCCCGGCTTAGGCACCTGCATAACCAAGCTGTTAAATAGTTGCAGACTGACTACCAAGGCCAAGCCCATATGTAGAAATTTTGTCTTGTTATCCCAGAACGATGTAGTGACCCCGTTTCTAATATCCATAAATAACTCCTGTGATCGGTAAGTATTCCGAATTATTTGCCGGCTAGCCCGAAGTCAAGCCGGGTGGCTCTTCCCACCCGGCAAGATTAGGTAAGACTTAGCTACGCTCGTTTTCCTCGCTATCGTTATCTTCGCCATGATTACCCTTATCAGCCTCATCTTCCTGATCCAGAGCGAGGACTTCACCAGTGCCGGCGTCGATATAAAGCTCGTTGACAATTCCGTTATCCGCCACCAACTTTACTTCCCAGACCAGGAATTTGTTCTCGACCGTGAGTTCGGTTTCGGTCACCTTGCCCGGTGTGTGGCGGGTCGCCGCTTCAATGGCTTGGGCCTGTCCGAAGGTAGCCAGTTTGGCCAGGTTGCCTGCGCTTTCATGCTTATTCACCGTAATACTGCTGCGGGTCGGCTCATCCGGGAGTGTTGACGAGGATTGAGCCACGGCAAGCAGCGGCCCTGAGCTAGCCAGGGCCAGGGCTGCGCCGAGGATAAGGTGACGGGTAGGTGTCTTGTTCAGTTTCATGGGTAATCTCCAGTAGGGTTAAGTAATTCGCGCTGAACCATTCAACGCGATGGGTGCAGAATGAACCTTGCTGGGTTACCGGAGCCTGTACAGATCATTAATTATTTTTAACCTTGTTCACCAGGCTTATGCATTATGCTTTGCCTATGCGCTTACTCATTATCGAAGACGATTTACAGGCTGCGGGATATTTGGCCAAGGCTTTAAAAGAAAGCGGTTACGCCGTGGATCACGCCGCTGATGGTAATGAGGGTTTGTATAGGGCGCTGAGTGAAAGTTACGACGCATTGATCGTTGACCGCATGCTTCCCGGCCGCGAAGGTCTGTCCATCATTGCTGCCCTGCGCGCCCAGGGCAAAACGACCCCGGTGCTGATCTTAAGCGCCTTGGGCAAGGTGGATGACCGAGTGTTCGGCCTGCGTGCCGGTGGCGATGATTATCTGGTCAAGCCCTACGCGTTTGCCGAACTGCTGGCGCGCATTGAGGCCCTGACGCGTCGCGGCAACAACGCCATGCAGGATACCGTGTTACGCGTGGCCGATCTGGAACTTGATCTGCTGGCGCATAGCGTCAGACGTGAGGGAAAAATGCTTGAATTACAGCCGCGCGAATTTCGTCTGCTGGAATATTTGATGCGTCATAGTAACCAAGTAGTAACGCGCACCATGCTGCTGGAAAATGTGTGGGATTATCACTTCGATCCTCAGACCAATGTCATCGACGTGCATATAAGCCGTTTGCGCCAGAAAATCGACAAAGGCTACACGACACCTCTGCTGCATACGGTGCGCGGTGCCGGGTATTGCCTGCGTGAACCTGCCTAACTTATTTCGCACCAGCGCCTTTCGCCTGACGTTATTGTATGCGGTGTTGTTTACCGTTTCAGTGCTGGGCCTGCTCGGCTATGTTTACTGGGACACGCTCAGATATCTGGATGTGCAGACCGATCAAGGTATTCAATCTGAGTCCGATGCCTTGCGCGAACAGTTTCGCCGCAACGGCCTGCAAGAGTTACGCCGGACTATCGCTGAGCGTAGCGGCGCAGGGCGCGTTGCCGGACAAATTTATCTGCTGACCGATTCCACTTATGCACGACTGGCAGGTAATCTAACCAGTTGGCCAAGTGCAGTAGACCAGCCTTCGGGGTGGCGAGATTTCACCACCCAAGTATGGGAAGACGATGAAGGGCATGAAGAGGTTAGGGCGCGCGCGTTGGCCGTCAGCTTGCCGGGCAATTATCACTTGCTGGTGGGGCGCGACCTGCATGCGCACGAAGACCTGCGCGAGCATATCCTGCAAGTGTTATCCGTAGCGGTCGCTATCAGCCTGAGCCTGGCATTGCTGGTCGGACTCCTCATGAGCCGGGGTATATTGCGCCGCATTGAAAACATCAACCGCACCGGGCGCTCGATTATGGCCGGCAATCTTGAGCAGCGTATAAAGCTCACCGCAAGCGGCGATGAGTTCGACCAGCTGGCAATTAATCTTAATGCCATGCTCGACCAGATCCAGCATCTGATGGAAGGTATGCGCCAGGTGACCGACAATGTGGCGCACGATCTGCGCAGCCCGCTTAACCGTATGCGCAGCCGACTGGAGCTTACGCTATTAAACCCGCGCAGCACCGAGGAATACCGCGCCGCAGCCGAAGACGCGTTAGTCGATGTCAACGGCATACTCGATACATTCAATGCCCTGCTCAATATCGCCCAAGCCGAGGCCGGTGCAAATCGTGGCGATTGGGGCCAGGTTAATTTGAGCGAACTTTTGTGCGACGCCGCAGACTTTTACGAACCGCTGGCCGAAGAAAATGGCTTGCAACTCAGCCGCTGCATTGCGCAAAATCTGACGATACCCGGCAATCGCCATCTATTGACGCAGGCGGTGGGAAATCTGCTCGACAATGCCATCAAATATACCCCGCGCGGTGGCACCGTCCGGCTGGATGCTACAAGCACCGCTAGTGGTATTGAAGTCGCTGTTTGCGACAATGGGCCGGGCATACCGGCAGGCCTGCGCGAACAAGTGCTGGAGCGTTTTGTTCGCCTGGAAGGCAGTCGCACCACACCTGGCAATGGCCTGGGGCTTAGCTTGGCGCGCGCCGTTGCGCAGTTGCATAACGCACGACTTGAGCTGGCTGATAATCGCCCTGGACTGAGGGTAAGCTTGCTTCTCCCGCCTGGTTAAGCGTGGTCATAATCTCC
>JBDSOT010000044.1:0-14147 GCA_039914705.1 Gammaproteobacteria bacterium
TTCATCAAGAAGTTTAATCAATTTGTCAACCGGTATAAACCGCTATGAGCAGCCCTTCTTCCCGAGCAAAATAATTTTATGGCCCTTAAGGCAACTATTTTCAAGGCTGATTTGAGTATTGCCGATATGGATCGTCATTATTATCATGATCATGCCCTCACCCTCGCCCGCCATCCGTCGGAAACCGATGAGCGCATGATGGTGCGTTTGTTGGCTTTTACGCTGCACGCCGGGGAGAGTCTGACGTTTGCCAAGGGTCCAAACGTGGATGACGAACCCGCGCTTTGGTTAAGGGATTTAAGCGGCACCATCCAATCTTGGATAGACGTGGGCCTGCCGGACGAAAAACGGATACGCAAGGCCTGCGGTCGTGCGCGGCAGGTAATTATTTATACTTATGGCGGGCGTAGCGCCGACCTCTGGTGGGAGCAGAGCAGCAGCAAACTTGAAGTCATTAACAATTTAACCGTAATCAATCTTGCACAGTCTGCAACCCTGGCACTGGCCAAGCTCGCGCAGCGCACCATGCGCCTGCAATGCACAGTTCAAGAGGGGCAGGTGTGGCTGGCCGACGCAGATAACAGTGTGCAAGTTGATCTTGCGATATTAAAAGCCCCTGCCCTTTCAAGGCGCTGATAACTTTGCATGATGATGGACATACCGAAGATAAAGATAAGTATCCCTGCCGGAGTTTTTAAATAGATATCGATCTCTCAGCCCGCCAGTACATTAATACACAGATCGTCCAGACAGACGGTCTGACCCGCGCGAATTTTACAGGTTTTGCGCAGCTCTTCAACGCCGTCCACCGTCACGCCGCCGGCGAGGACGCGCCTTTTACCCGCGCCGCCACTGTCGCAAATACCGGTTAGTTTAAGCAGCAGATTCAATTCGACATATTCGCCGATCAGGGTAAACTCAAGTTGCCGCATGGAGACTTTCCTCAAATGGAGCGTGTCATTTTATAAGGTACCCGCCGCTGATGATATGTAAACTTCTGGCCGCCGCTCATTTATGGGTGATGTTATTTGAACAACTATAGGCATCACTTGGCGACAGGAACCCTGCCAATCTTCGCGCCTGAAACCATCATCGCTGAGACCCGCGCCTGGGTGGATCGCGCCGTGATCGGATTAAACCTGTGTCCCTTTGCCAAGGCGGTGCAGGTAAAAAATCAGATTCGCTATGCGGTTACTGATGCGAGCGATGCGCAGACTTTGCTCGCCGCTTTGTATGAAGAGCTGCATTTACTGGCCAGTGCGACGTCAGACGAGTTGGAAACAACGCTACTAATCCATCCATGCACGCTAACGAATTTTTTGGACTTCAACGATTTTTTAGCTCTAGCAGATGCAGCAGTGATAGAGCTGGGTTATGCCGGTGTGTTGCAGGTGGCGAGTTTCCATCCGGCATATCAGTTTGCCGGCATGCTCGCGGATGATGTGACGAATGCGACAAATCGCTCGCCGTATCCGACTCTGCATTTATTACGTGAGGAGAGTATTGACCGCGCCGTGGCGGCCTTTCCTGAGACCGAAATAATTTATCAGACTAATATCCGCACATTGCAAACATTAGGATGGCAGGCGTGGACGGCATTGCAGGCAGAGTGCCGTAGCGATGCCAAAGATATATGAAGCACCACCGAATTTTATTGTTGGGTATGGGGTCGATTTAGAATCAGGCCGACGTTGATAGACATTCAGATGTTGAACGCGCCCACAAGCACGGGCTTTTGAGGAAAGCTGGATAGGTTAGATCCGGGATTACGATCCAACCTATCGTTGCCTTATACAATTCCTTCCCGATAAAACCAGGGAAGAATAATTACTGGGCCTGCGCGCCCATGGCGATGCCCATTACTGGTGCAGGTTTCTTTTTTGCAACTCGCTTTGCAGCCTGCCGTCTTTTCGCGGCGGCTTTTATCTTCGCAGCTTGCCTGGCTGCATAATCGCGTTCCCATTTCTGATCGAAGGCCTGACGCGCCTTCTGCTTCGCCGTGTTCTTGGTTACTTCCGCCTTTTTCAGCGCCTGTGCTGCCTTTCTTTTCTGTGCTAAATCCTTCGCCTTTACTGCCCTTTCTCTATCAGCAATACGCCTGGCTGCGGCCCTGGCCTTCATATCAGCAGCCCTTGCCTTTGCCGCCTTTTTCTTTGCGGCCATACTGGAGGCTGTGGATTTAGTTGCTTTCGACTTCAAGGTTTTCCGGGCGGCCGGTTTTTTTCCGGTGGCAAGTTTTTTGGTCGCGACACTCTTGCTTGCCGTTTTTTTCAAACCTTTATTCTTGGCCTTCGGCTTGGATGCAGATTTTTTAATCTTAGGCATAACATTTACTCCCCTCAGTTTATGATGGCGTCATTATAAACACAAAAGTCAATAGTACAACCACAATTTAAATTATTCGCTCGTCTGCTGATTCGCAATTACCTGTTCGTGACGACGATAATTGTAGTCGAACAGATGTAAATTGCTCCAATAAATCCGCGAATCCAAACCGTTTGTTTGTACGCCAACTTTATTGAGATGCAAATGCTGATGCGTAATTAATACGGAGCGCCGTGCGCACGGGCACGTTGTTGGCTTTTTTCAGCATCCAGGGCAACTTCCGCCGCATTCCAATCCGGACTTGTCTCGGGCCAATGCCGCGTGTGATTCTCCACTAGACCTGCGATCATTTGAATGTGATCGGGCCGGTCATTCAGTGCCGGAATATAATGGTAACTTTGACCGCCGGCCTTAACAAAAAATTCGCGGTTTTCCATTGCCACCTCTTCGAGCGTTTCCAGGCAATCGGCCGAGAAGCCCGGACAGATAACATCCACGCTTTTAACGCCGGCCTTGGCCCATTCTTGCAGGGTATGATCGGTGTAGGGCTTCAGCCATTCCTCGCGACCGAAGCGCGACTGAAAGGTAAGCTGCCAGGATTCATCCGGCAATTGCAGATGTTGCGCCACCAGACGCGCCGTTTTATGGCATTCGCAATGATACGGATCGCCGAGTAATAAATAACGTTTGGGCAGACCATGAAAAGAAAATAGCAGGCGCTCCGATTTACCGTGCACCTGCCAGTATTCTTGAATGCTGGTCGCCAAAATACTGATATATGCCGGGTCGTCATGGTAGTGATTAATCATGCGCAACTCGGGCAACCAGCGCCAGGTTTTCAGGACATCGGCAACCGCATCGAAGGTGGATGCCGTGGTTGAGGCGGAATACTGGGGATAAAGCGGCAATACCAGCAAGCGGCGCACATTGGCAGCGCGCAATTGTTCCAAGGCCGAGGCAATGGATGGATTACCGTAACGCATGCCCAGGGCAACCACAACCGGCCCGTTGAATTTTGTTTCCAGTGTACGTTGCAAGGCCTCGGCCTGACGTTTGGATATGGCCAGCAGCGGCGACCCCTGATCCGTCCAGACCTTTTGATAGCTGCGCGCAGAGCGCGCCGGGCGGATTCTCAGGATGATGCCGTGCAATATCAGCCACCAGAGTAAACGTGGGCTGTCGACGACGCGCGGGTCCCACAAAAACTCGCCCAGGTAACGTTGCAAGGCTTGACGCGTGGGGGCGTCGGGCGTACCCAGATTGGTGATGAGTATGCCGGTGGCGGGCTGGGTATTGTGGGCGAAATTCTCGTTGCCTTTATAGCTAACCATTGTCTGCCTCGCATCTGCTGATGAATGCATCAAGCTTACCGCAAGCCAGCGACTCATCGTGTAGAGGCATGTGTTAGCCGATGGCCTGGACTATCTGCTTCTGATCATTACCCGCACTTGAATAGTTATCCAGATAAGCCTTGAAATCCTTGGCCAGTTCCGGATGTTGCAGGGCGTACTCTATGGTTGCCTGCAGGAAACCCAGTTTGTCGCCGCAGTCATAGCGCTTACCGCTGAATTGATAGGCCAGCACGCGTTCCTCAAGCAGTAATTCGGCAATGGCATCGGTCAACTGGATCTCTCCGCCCGAGCCGCGCTGTGTGGTTTCCAGTAAGCTGAAGATGCGCGGTTGCAATATATAACGGCCCACTACGGCCAGTGTGGATGGTGCCTGCTCCGGCGCTGGCTTTTCGACAATGGCATCCACCTGTCCGGTGCGCCCCTGAAAGGCCAGGGTGCTGACAATGCCGTACTTACGCGTATCAGCGAGCGGTATCTGCTCAACGGCAAGCAGATTACACTGATGCTGCTCATATTGAGCGACCATTTGCGCCAGGCAGGCATGGCCCTGCCCGTCGATAAGGTCGTCGGCCAGGATTACCGCAAACGGTTCGTCCCCAATAACATGCTTGGCGCACAACACCGCATGCCCCAAACCTAATGCCTCAGCCTGACGCACATAAGTGCAAGTGACACCCTTCGGCAAAATATCGCGCACCAGGGAAAGCAATTCCGTCTTGCCGCGTTTTTCAAGTTCACACTCAAGTTCATAAGACTTGTCGAAATGATCTTCAATGGCGCGCTTGCTGGCGCTGGTAACAAAAACCAGCTCAGTAATCCCGGCTGCCACCGCCTCTTCTGCGGCGTATTGAATAAGCGGCTTATCAACAATCGGCAACATCTCCTTGGGACTGGCCTTGGTGGCCGGCAAGAACCGGGTGCCCATGCCTGCTACCGGAAATACGGCCTTTGTAACGCGCTTACTCATATAGTTCTCCGATTGATATTAATAACATTGCCCGAACTGTCAGCCGTGTCGCCTACTCTCCTTTCGGTTAATTCGGGTACGAGTTTTTTAAGAAGTTCGCGGGCCAAAGGCTCATCATAACTGTTACAGGCCTGCTCCATTTCGGCTAACACGGCGCTCAAGAATTTCGAGTCGACCTCACGGCATTGCGCCAATAAAATTTTTTCATGCTGTGTGCTGGAAAGATTTTCCAGACCATGAAACAACTCCTCATAAAGTTTTTCGCCTGGCCGCAGTCCGGAGTAAATAATTTCGATATCCTTTCCTGGAATTTTACCGGCCAGGCGAATCATTTGCTCGGCGAGATAGGTGATCTTCACCGGCTCACCCATATCAAGCACATAGATTTCCCCCCCGGCACCCATAGCCTCGGCCTGCATGATGAGCTGACAGGATTCCGGTATGGTCATAAAAAACCGCGTGATCTCCGGATGGGTAACGGTTAACGGACCGCCCGCCGCAATCTGTTTCTGAAATAGGGGCACCACGCTACCCGCCGAACCAAAGACATTGCCGAAACGCACCGTGATGAAGTGCGTTGAAGACCGCTGATTGAGATTCTGGCAGAAAATCTCCGCAATGCGCTTAGTCGTTCCCATAATGCTGCTGGGATTAACCGCCTTGTCGGTGGAGATCATGATAAATTTGCTGCAATTATGTTTGTCGGCCGCCAGGGCCAGGATTTTGGTGCCTAGTACATTATTGCGCACGGCCTCGCGCGCCTGTGCCTCAAGCATGGGGACGTGTTTGTACGCTGCGGCATGGAAAATGATCTCCGGACGATAGCTGATCATGGCATGCTCAACAGCGGCCTCGTCACATACGTCGGTGAGGCAAAGATGCAGTACCAGCTCCGGAAAATCCTGGCGCAATTCCATTTCAATGCTGTAGAGATTAAATTCACTACGCTCCAATAATACCAGCGCAACGCTTCCCAGGCGCGCAATCTGGCGACAGAGTTCTGAACCGATAGAACCACCCGCGCCGGTGACCAAAACGGTTTTGCCCGCCATACTGTCTTTAATACTGCGCCAATCGAGCGAGACCGGTTCTCGTCCCAATAAATCATCAATGGCAACCTCGCGCAGTTCGTTGATGACCGATTGGCCGGCGGTCAAATCCTTCAGGCGCGGCAGCGTCCGGAAGGGTAATTTGCTTACTGCGCAGACCTCTACCGCACGGCGCATCTCCATTGCGTTCGCCGATGGCATGGCGATGATAATAATGTCGATGCCTTGATGCTGAGCTATTACCGGCAACTCATCAATTTTGCCTAGCACCGTTATGCCGCGAATATTTGCCCCGCGCAGATGGTCGTTATCATCTAAAAATCCAACGGGCAGATAATCATCTTCACGCAACATGTCGCGCACCAAAAGCTCGGCGGCCTTACCTGCGCCCAACACCAACACCCGCTTTCGGTTGCTCCTGCTGATATTAAAGCTGTGATCCTTCCACATGCGATAGATCAGCCGGGGCGCACTCAGCAAGAACACCAGAAAGAACGGATAGAGCAGCAAGGTAGTCCGCGGAACACCCTGCATGCGGATAAACAAAAACAGCGCCAGACTTACCACAAGCATGCCGGTGACAGTCGCGCGGATAATATTCCACAAATCGGGAATGCTGGCAAAACGCCATACGCCGCGATAAATACCCACCCGCCACAAGATGAAACCCTGCACTGCAATAACAAAACCAAGCGTTATGAGGAGTGTTTGATGGTAAGCCGGGTCAAACGAGAAATCGTAAGGAATCATGAAACTAAGCAGCCAGGCCAGCGCGACCATGAGCAGGTCATGAAGGACAATGGCTGCGCGCGGGTTCAGGCGTGATCGGTTGAGTAGCTTAAACAAGACGGGCCTTTATCAACGGCATGTCAATCCTTATTCGCTAAGTGACTGAGGGTGTGTGCAGCGGCTTTTACATCCGGATACAAGTTTATCATTTTTGAATTTCGTCCGCCTCTGTGAACTTGCGCTGTATGCTAGCCCATAGTAGCCAGGCCAATCCAGCAACCGCTAAAAAAATCCACAATAGCCACTGAGGCCGCAGCCATGCTAACCATGCCAGCGGCCAGAGAACCATTATATTTAATCCTGCAACATACATCGTTATGCGCAAATGACTCGCGCCCGCCTGAACCGCGCGCTGATAGGCATGGGTGCGATGCGCTTGCAGCCAGGCTTCGTTATTGAGTATACGGCGTAGCAGGGTAAAGCTCGCATCCATGATAAACACGGCGAGTAATATCAACCAGGCCAACACAGGGAGGGCGCCCGCCTTTTCGCTCGCCAACGCCAGCACGGCAAAGCTGAAGCCCAATAAGCCGCTGCCCACATCTCCCATAAAAATTCGCGCCGGCGGCCAGTTCCAGATCAGGAAACCCGCAGCTGCGGCAGCTAATGCAAGACTGCTTAAGGCAAGTCCATACGCCCCGCTTATCCAAAGCAATATTGCCCCGCCGACCGCTGCGCAGATCGCCTGTGCCCCGGCCAGTCCGTCAATACCGTCCATAAAATTGTACAGGTTGATGAGCCACACAATGCCCAATGCGGTTATCGCTACGCCTGCCCATTGCCAGGAAATCGTGGTAAATCCCAATTGCAGGCTATTCATTCCCTCTAACCAGAACAATGCCCATAATGCGGCGGCAAAATGCACCGCAAAACGAAGTGATATTGATAGGGTGTGCCGATCATCGCGCCATCCGGCAAACGCCACCAGCGCGCCACCACCCAGCAATGCCGAAGCAATCTCCGCAGACAGCAGCCCGGCCATACCCAGACTTAGAATTGCCGCCAGAAAAGTAATGGCAATTGCCAGCCCGCCACCGCGAGGAGTAGGAATGGTATGGGAACTGCGTTGATTAGGCATATCGATCATGCCATTGCGCAAGGTGTGGCGGAGTGTCAGGCGTGCCAGGAGCGCAGACAGCACAAACACAACTGCTGCTAAAATTAGTGCGATATAAATAAGGGATGTAGCGGCTGACAATGTAGTCTGATAGGAAATTAGGGCTTTAGGGAAAGCTGGCTATTATTTTAAATGCTGAAAATATGTTAGCAAAACAGGATATTTTTCAGGGGCATAAAAAAGGCGCAGAGCGCCTTTTTTATGCAACATGCTGTAAAAACTTACAGTGAGTTTTTAGCGTCGCTACCGGCACGTTTAGTGACTTTCTTGATCTCATCATAACCCTTGTCGAGATCGGACTTGATGCTATTTGCCTGCTCAACGCTGATTTCACGCGTATCGCGGTAAGCCTGGACAACGGACTCGACCACATTACGATACGTATCCTCAGTGACGTCCTTGATTTCGCTCAATCTCAGGGCAACGTCATCTTTAATCCTGGCTAATATATCCTTAATGTCGTCGCGTGTTTCCTGGCCGGATTGCGGGGCAAAAAGAACGCCTGCGATGACACCGGCTATGGCACCTAATGCCAGGCTGCCTACGGCAATTCCGCTTTTAGTGTGTTCTGGTGTACGGTCATTCTGGTTCATGGTTAGCTCCTTTTTTGTAAACTTTCCTGTTATGAAACAAATTGGCAACAAAATAGGCGGCGTGCTTCATCCCTTGTGCAGTCAAGAACGCCTTTTCGATAGAAATAATATGGTGCGCGGTAGTACTGACCAGTTCACTGACACTGGATGCCATGTCAGAGGTAGCCTCAGTTAGCTTATCCACCTTGTCAAGCACCTTACTGACACGCACGACAACCCAAACAGTAACTACAGCCCAGACAATGAGTAAAATGGAAAATAAGGTAGCGGCTACACTTACGGATGACAGGTAATAAGTTTCTAGATTCATAAGCTCCGTTACGCCTTTGTGCTGCATCGTCCTGACAATCGTGCGACTGAGTTTAAGTGTAAGCTAACGCACAGCATTGTCAATAAAAAAGCCTCTCTGGAAGACTGGGCAAAGCATTCATAGAGTGAAATTTTAGGTATGAAATGAAACTTCATTACGTAGCATTAAAGGGTACCGGATGAGCAGCTTTCATATCCGATCTTAACGCCGTCAAAACCTGCATGGGTTCACGGGCCATGGTAATGGGTCGCCCGATGACCAGATAATCCGCGCCGTTACTGGTCGCCTGGGATGGTGTCATGATGCGTTGCTGATCATCCGGTGCAAAACCCGCCGGGCGAATACCGGGCGTCACCAGGCAGAAATCCTTGCCCATGGATGCGCGTACTGTGACCAGCTCGTGCGCAGAGCATACGATACCGTCCATGCCAGCCTGACTTGCCAGCGTAGCCAGCCGCCGGACATTCTGCGCGATGCTGCCGGACAAACCGACAGACTGAATATCCTCATCATTGAGGCTGGTGAGAATGGTGACCGCAATCAGCAAAGGCGACGCGGCACTCGCCGGTAGCGCCTTACGCGCGGCCTCCATCATCTTGAGTCCACCCAGGGCATGTACATTGATCATCCATACGCCAAGATCCGCTGCCGCGCCGCACGCCTGCGCTACCGTATTGGGGATGTCATGAAATTTAAGGTCGAGAAATACATCGAAGCCGCGTTTTACCAATTGCCTCACGAATTCAGGTCCGCTACGGCAAAATAATTCCTTGCCAACCTTAATGCGGCATGATGTCGCGTCTATCTGGTCCAGAAATTCCAAGGCCTTGGCGGACTCTGCGTAATCCAGCGCGACGATAATCCGCGAGTCATTCACCTTCAACCCCCTGTATCGGTTTAATGCTGCTCCAGTTTTTACACCCCGGGCACTGCCAGTGCATTGCCTTTCCCGCGAAGCCGCAATTATTGCATTTATAAATCGGTTTACCCTCCAGCAGCTTGGCAATCAAGTCCTTGAGGATGAGTAAATTGTCGCGTGCGTCACCTTCGAAAAGCGTGAGGTTTAATTCAATCAGCCGATCCAGGCCGCGTACCGAGGGACGCTTGCGCAATTGTTCGGTAATGAACGATGCCGCCTGCTGGTCACCCTGTTGTGCGCGCAGAAGCTCTGCCAATGTCAGCATAAGCGTGATGCTGTTGTGCTTTTGCAGCATCTGCTGTAGATAATCGATTATTTCCCCGGTCATGCCCAGCCGGCTGTAACACTTCAGCAGGGGGGCGACGATCTCCGGTAAGTAGTCCGCGTCCTGATACTGAATATTTTTAAAATTGCCCAGCGCGGCCTTATAGTCGCCCTCGGCCATCTCTATTCCGGCCAACAACAGGCTGGCGCGGACACAGTTTCTATCACATTCGAGCGCAAGGCTGGCCCTGTGCCGGGCGAGTTCAGGGTCGCTATTATGCAATGCCAAATCGGCCAATTCGCAGTGATAATGAGCGATTATCGGGGCCTTGAAGATTCCGGTCAGCAATTCCAGTTTCTGAATCGCAACGATGGCCTTGCCCCATTCCTTTTCCTGTTGATAAATATCAATCAGATGACGCAAGGCGGGTTCGGTGTGATCGTTCATATCGATCAATTCCTGAAACAGTGTTTCGGCGCGGTCGAGTAAACCGGCGCGCATGTAATCCTGACCAAGCTCCAGTAATGCCTGAGTGCGTTGCTGCCGGTTCAAGGTTGGCCGGGCAATGAGATTTTGATGTATGCGTATGGCGCGATCGACCTCACCGCGGCGGCGGAATAAGTTACCGAGGGCGAGGTGCGTTTCCACAGTTTCGCTATCCACTTCGAGCATCCTGATAAAAACTTCAATCGCCTTATCCGGCTGCTCATTAAGCAGGTAGTTGAGTCCCTTAAAATAATTGGACGATAGATCCGAACCGTTGTGCCCTTCCCGCCCTAGCTGACGTCTGGCTACCCACCAACCGGACATTGCTGCCACGGGTAGTAGTAACAACAGCCATTGTGACACTACTCAATTTCCTTGAGCGGGATTGCCCGTAAATTTACGACCTCTGTTTCCGCCAGCATGGCCGCCTTGCGCAGTGTGCCGTTTTCATTTTTTAACTTCATAAGCTGGCCCAGACAGGCAACCACACCGAGCAATGCTCCTAGCGCCATAGCCAGTACCAGCGCCAGTGACAGCGGTGCTTGCCAGACTCCAAAGTAATAATTAAGCGCAATATTTTCGCCATTGAGAACAGCAAAAGTTAAGCCCAGCAGCAGGATAAGGATATACAAGATCAAACGGATGATGCGCAACATGCCAGCTCTCCCATTCAAACATCGGCGAAGGTACGCCATAGTTCAGTAGGTTATTCTATTTACTTGTTACTTGCCAAAAAAAACGGCATATGCCAGTCAGCAATGCCGTTTAAGATTTTACAATGAATGTTCAGCTTAAGTTTTCGTTTCCTCATTCACACGCTCACGCAGTTCCTTGCCCGGCTTAAAGTGAGGAACGTACTTCCCCGCCAGAGATACCGCCTCGCCTGTCTTTGGATTTCTGCCCATGCGTGGCGGGCGATAATGCAACGAGAAACTACCGAAGCCACGGATCTCTATGCGATCACCGTTGGCGAGAGTCTGACCCATCTGTTCCAGCAAGGTCTTCACCGTTAGCTCAATATCTTTTGGGGCTAATTGAGTCTGTTTATGTGAAAGTATTTCTATCAATTCGGATTTAGTCATTGATCTAGTCCCTGTCTTGCAGTCGCTGGCTTCCCTTAACGGGTACAAAAAACCGGCGCTCAGCCCTAAAAATAATCGGTATCGCGATTACAATCCGGATTAAACGAATTTCTGTATATTGGCGATTCCTGAATCCCTTTATTGTCTCAGGAACCGCCAGCGTAGGACTGCTAAGTGTGAAGCCGTAAATTTAAAGAACTGCGATAGTTAAGTATTTTTAATATCCATCTGTTCCTTCAAAATATCTCCGAGGCTGGTCGTGCCGGCGGTGCCTGAGCGGCTGTAATCCTGCACTGCCTCAGCCTCATCTTCGTTATCCTTCGCCTTTACGGACAGTGTAACTGTACGATTCTTGCGATCGACACCCATGAATTTTGCCTCGATTTCATCGCCGACCTTGATCAGTGTACGCGCGTCTTCAACGCGGTCACGGGCAAGCTCAGAGGCGCGCAGATGGCCTTCCACACCTTCGCTTAGCAGGAGCACTGCACCCTTCGCATCAACCTCGGTAACAATGCCTTTCACGATGCTGCCCTTGGCGTTCTCGGCAACATAGATGGAGAATGGATCTTTGTCGAGCTGCTTGATGCCCAAAGAAATACGCTCACGTTCCGGATCCACGGCGAGGATAACGGTCTCGATCTCATCGCCTTTTTTATAATTGCGTACGGCTTCTTCGCCCGGTGTATTCCAGGAGATATCGGAAAGGTGTACCAAACCGTCAATCGCGCCATCGAGTCCGATAAAGATACCGAAGTCGGTAATGGATTTAATCTTGCCGACGATCTTGTCATTTTTATTATGAGTGGACGAGAATTCTTCCCACGGGTTCGGCCGGCACTGTTTCATGCCCAGTGAGATGCGGCGGCGTTCTTCGTCGATGTCCAACACCGTAACCTCAACTTCGTCACCCAGTTGCACTAATTTTGAGGGGTGAACATTTTTATTCGTCCAATCTATCTCGGAGACGTGAACCAAACCTTCGACACCGTCCTCGATTTCTACGAAGCAGCCGTAGTCTGCGATGTTGGTAATCTTGCCGAACAGGCGGCTGCCTTGCGGATAACGACGTGACAGATAAACCCACGGATCATCGCCCATTTGCTTTAAGCCGAGCGAGACGCGATTGCGTTCCTTGTCGAATTTAAGAATCTTGACGTCGATCTCATCACCGACCTTGACGATATCGCCGGGATGTTTGACACGCTTCCAAGCCATGTCGGTAATATGCAGCAGGCCATCGAGGCCACCGAGGTCGACAAACGCGCCGTAGTCGGTGAGGTTCTTGACCACACCCTTGACGATTTCGCCTTCCTGCAAATTTTCCAACAGACTCACGCGCTCCGTACTACCTTCGGTTTCTACGACTGCGCGGCGTGATACCACAACATTATTACGTTTGCGGTCGAGTTTGATAACCTTGAATTCGTGTTCCTTGCCTTCCAGAAACGCGGTATCGCGCACTGGGCGCACGTCGACCAGAGAACCCGGCAGGAAGGCGCGAATCTCACTGATTTCTACGGTAAAGCCACCCTTGACCTTGCCGCTGATTAAACCGGTAATGGTCTCGCCGGCCTCGAAGGCTCTTTCCAGGCGGGTCCAGGATTGATCACGTTTCGCCTTTTCGCGAGAGAGTTTGGTTTCGCCAAAGCCGTCTTCCATGGCGTCAAGTGCGACATCAACCAGATCGCCCACGGCGACTTCGATGCTGCCATCATCGGCGTAAAACTCCGAGATGGGAATAACGCCTTCAGACTTGAGACCGGCATTGACGATGACTACGTCGCGGCCTACATGAACTACAGTGCCGGTGACGATTGTACCGACGCGCATTTGCTTGCCGACTATGCTCTCTTCAAATAATTCCGCGAAACTTTCGATCATTGTTTAAAAGCCCTGGGCCTGAACTGCATGGCCAATGGAAAAGCACGTTACCGCGCATGGTTAAGTTTATAAAAGGTCTGCTGGCCTGATGCCAGACTTTAGACCGCCAACTACAAGGTGTGTTGCCTGAATTGAGTATTTTGCCACAGATTCAGTATCTGTTGAACCACTTGAGTGATAGATAAACCCGATGAATCGAGCATTATGGCATCGGGAGTTGCCTGCATGGGTGCTACGCTACGCCCGGCATCGCGCATGTCACGCCCGCTAATCTCCGCCTGTAAAAGCGGCATATTAACAGGTATTCCCTTATCTATCAATTGCTTAAGACGTCTCTGCGCACGCTCTTGCACGCTCGCGGTGAGGAAAATTTTAAGCGCGGCATCGGGGAAAATCACGCTGCCCATATCGCGCCCGTCCGCTACCAGCCCCGGTGCCTTACGAAATGCCCGTTGCCGGTCAAGCAGGGCATGTCTGACGACAGGCAGGATTGCTACCTTGGAGGCCGCGTCCGCGCATTGTTGAGTGCGCAAGGCTTGGGTGACATCTACATCGCCCAACATAACTACGGCCTCAACACGGCTCAAATCTGCCGTGTTCAACTCAGCATTTGAAATAAACCGGGCGTTTAATTGCACGGCAAGTCCGGCGAGGGCCGACTCATCTTCCAGTGAAATTTTATCCTGTAGTGCAGCCAGCGCGACCAGGCGGTAAAGCGCGCCGCTGTCCAGGAAATTCCAACCCAATTGTTGCGCAACAAGCTGGCTAACGGTGCCCTTGCCGGAACCGCTAGGCCCGTCGATGGTGATTACCGGAATGCCGGACTCAGACATAATAGCTACCGGCTTGATGACTTTCGATAAGTAAACCAGCCGCATGCGCCATTGCGGAAAATCCGGGAAACGAGGTGTTCACGTTGGCGCAGTCGTTAATAATAATAGGCCCTGCGGCGCGCAGCCCGGCCATGGCAAAGGCCATGGCGATGCGGTGATCGCCGTGGCTTTCAATC
>JBDSOT010000055.1:0-4895 GCA_039914705.1 Gammaproteobacteria bacterium
CGCAATTAATCACGCCGCATCAACTGAAAAATCTGCCGTCATCCGGCGCGACGATGGATGACCTTGCCGACGTGCGTGGACAACATCACGCCAAGCGCGCCCTTGAAATCGCGGCGGCCGGCGGACATAGCTTGCTTATGGTCGGCCCGCCCGGCACCGGCAAGACCATGCTCGCCAGCCGGCTATCCGGTATTTTACCCGGCATGACGGAAGCGGAGGCTGTGGAATCGGCGGCCATTCAATCCGTCAGCGACCAGGGCTTTACTGCGTCGCAGTGGGGGCAGCGGCCTTTTCGCGCACCGCACCATACCGCCTCCAGCGTGGCACTGGTTGGAGGCGGTAGCAATCCACGCCCCGGCGAAGTATCGCTGGCGCATCACGGCGTATTATTCCTCGATGAATTCCCCGAGTTCGACCGGCGCGTGCTCGAGGTATTGCGCGAGCCGCTCGAATCCGGGCGCATCATCATCTCCCGCGCGGCGCGTCAGGCGGAATTTCCCGCGAGCTTTCAACTGATCGCTGCGATGAACCCCTGCCCGTGCGGTTATCTTGGTGATACCAATGGACGTTGCCATTGCACGGTGGATCAAGTGCAGCGTTATCGCGGGCGTGTATCCGGCCCGCTACTGGATCGCATCGACATGCACGTCGAGGTGCCGAGTGTGCCGCGCGAAGCCTTATTTGCCAAGTCCGATGGCAGCACCGAGACGACGCAGCAGGTGCGCGTGCGCGTCGAGCGCGCGCGCGAATGCCAGATGCAGCGCAGCGGCAAACCCAACCATGCGCTAAAAAATAAGCAGATTGAAAAGCTCTGCCGGTTGAGCGAGCCGGATAGTCGCCTGCTACAACAGGCCATCGAACGCCTGGGTCTTTCCGCCCGCGTCTATCACCGCATTCTCAAGGTAGCCCGCACCATTGCCGATCTTACCGGCAGCGAGAATATCCACACGGCTCATTTGACCGAGGCAATTTCTTATCGGCGTCTTGACCGGCCGGTGAATCATTGAGGCGTTTGTTGCTGAGTTGAAAATTTTCAGCTTGGCTGATCAGCCCTAATTATTAAATATTACTCTTCAGGAACCTGCATATGATTAAAAAAGATACCGTTGTCAGCTTCAAATTCAAAGTCACCGATACCGGCGGCAAGCTGCTGGAAGAAAGCATTGAACCTGCTGTATACCTGCACGGCGGCTATGGCAACGTACCCAAATATCTGGAAGAGCAATTGGAAGGCCACGGTATCGGCGAACGCCTGCAGGTGCGCGTGGAGCCGGAACAGGGCTTCGGCGAGCGTGATGCAGCCTTGGTGCGTTACGAACAACGTGACAAGCTGCCCGTCGGGCAACTCCAGGTTGGTATGCACATAGAAGCGCAACGCGAAGACACCAATGAGCCAATGACCTTTACCGTCACGGAAGTTACCGACCAGGGTGTTACCCTCGATGCCAACCATCCCTTTGCCGGGATAACCTTGATTTTCGATATCGAGATACTAGACGTGCGGCCGGCGCGCACTGAGGAAACCACTCACGGACATGCGCATGGGCCGGGTGGGCATCACCATTAATTCGCAATCAGCATAAAGGTCTGAAGCTAACTATGCGCGACTACGCCTTCAGTGGGAAGAATCCATAACGCAGGGCATTAACCGTTTGACGTGGTGATGCGGTTGTTTTTGCAAGCGGTTGTGGCTGTGATCGAGTCTAATCGCTAAAGTTTCTCGGCCAGGTCGCGTGCCCTGCCGAGATAATTTCTGGGGGTTAATTCCAGCAAGCCTTGCTTGGCCGCTGCCGGAATATCTAGGCCTTGAATGAAGGCTTGTAGCGAGTCGCGCGTAATGCCCTGCCCGCGCGTTAACTCCTTGAGTTTTTCATAGGGTTTTTCAACACCGTAGCGACGCATCACAGTCTGTATGGGTTCGGCCAGCACTTCCCAGGTTTGATCAAGATCGGCGTTGATACGCTCGATATTCACTTCCAGCTTACTTATTCCTTTCAGGCAGGATTGATAGGCAAGCAGGCTATGCGCCATGGCGACGCCGAGATTGCGCAGCACGGTTGAGTCGGCCAGGTCACGCTGCCAGCGTGAGATAGGCAGCTTGTCGCGCATAAAACCAAATAGCGCATTGGCCAAGCCGAGGTTGCCTTCGGCATTTTCAAAGTCGATCGGGTTGACCTTGTGCGGCATGGTGGAAGAGCCGACCTCACCAGCCACTACTTTTTGGTTGAAATATCCGAGCGCGATATATCCCCACACATCGCGATTAAAATCGATCAGCACATTGTTAAAGCGCGATATCACATCGAACAGTTCCGCCAGGTAATCGTGCGGTTCAATTTGCGTGGTGTAAGGGTTCCACGCCAGGCCCAGGCTCCTGACAAATTCCTCTGCCAGCGCGGGCCAGTCGACGTTCGGATAGGCGACTTGATGGGCGTTGTAATTACCCACGGCACCGTTGAATTTTCCGAGCAACGCAACGTCTGCGAACTGCGCGCGCTGGCGTCTGAGGCGCACCGCGACATTGGCCATTTCCTTGCCCAAGGTAGTCGGCGTGGCGGGTTGGCCGTGCGTACGTGCCAACATCGGCTGCGCAGCATAGCGATGTGCCATGGATTTAACGGCATCCACCAGATTATCCATCAACGGCAACTGTACCCGACTGCGCGCCTCACGCAACATTAAGCCATAGGCCAAATTATTGATATCTTCCGAGGTGCAGGCAAAATGGAAAAACTCGCTGATTGCCTCCAGCTCGGCATTGCCCGCAACCTTTTCCTTCAGAAAATATTCGATTGCCTTGACATCGTGGTTGGTAGTGCGCTCTATCGCCTTGATGCGCCTGGCGTCCGCCAGATTGAAGTCTTCACAAATATCGTTAAGCACTTGCTCCGCCGCGGTACTGAGCGCGGGCAATTCTGGCAGTTCGCCGCTTTGGGCCAAATGTTGGAGCCAGCGCACTTCAACCAGCACACGGTAATGCATCAAGCCGGACTCGCTAAAGATTGCGCGCAGACCGGCGGTCTTTTCAGCATAGCGACCATCGACAGGAGACAGAGCGGTAAGAGGGGAAAGTTCCATAGTTATGGTGCAGAATTTATTGATGAGCGCTCATACTATACTGAACCCAGCACGGACTGTCACAAACTCGTCGCAGTGAGCGATAATCTTGTAACAGCATAAGTCACCCTACGCCGTCTGAACTCGCTACCACGGTTAAAGTCAAAGGTGTAAGTCGATATTAACGAGGTAAGCTCTCATGCGTATTTTGCTTTGCGTTTTTGCTCTTGCCCTGCTTAGCGGGTGTGCTACGGTACCTGAACCCTTGCGCGGCGAATTTCCCACCGTTACACCCCAGGGCAGTGTAAGCCAAGGCATCAATAATCAGCGCGTGCGCTGGGGCGGGGTAATCGTCGAAGCCATGCCTGGGCGGGATGAAACCTGCTTTGAGGTGTTGGGCCAGAACTTGAACGATCAAGGCCGTCCTATCGAGAGCGTTAATTCGCAAGGCCGTTTCATAGCCTGCGCCCAGGGATTTTACGACCCCGCAGTCTATGCCAAGGGCCGTGACCTTACCGTGGTGGGAACGCTGAATACCACGGTTACCCGCAAGATCGGCGAATACGACTACCGCTATCCGCAGCTAGCGATACAGCAGGTTTATCTATGGCCCGAGACACGAACTTATGCGGAACGGCCTTATGGCTATCCGTACGACTATCCTTATTACGGCTACCCGTACGGATATCCCTACGGCGGTGGACTCTCCCTCGGTTTCTTTAATAATTATTATCCGGGTCATTATTACCATGACCGGCGGCCGGTTGTTGATAAGCCAAAACCACCGGCGACGCCATCCCGGGAGTGGTTTAACAGGCAAAAACCGGCTCCTTCTTCCGCACCGCCCGTGTCGCCGAGTTCGAACTTCCAAAAATCAGCGCCCACGCTGTCACCGGGGCCGACGACAAGCGGCTTCATGAATCGGTTTCGGTCCTCCGAAGGTCGGCTCTAACACCCTCTTTGCTTGTTTAACACGATATCCATACTCTGGAAAACTAGAACAGTTTCCCGCAACCATACCGTTGCGCCTGCTAAAGGCTTAAAATGGCCGGTATTCAAGCTAGCAGGAGATGATGTGTTAGAAGCTTATCGTACCCACGTTGCGGAGCGTGCCGCGCAAGGTTTGCCGCCGCTGCCGCTGGACACCAAACAAACCGCCGCCGTAGTCGATTTACTTAAGAACCCACCGGTAGGCGAAGCGCAATTTCTGCTCGACTTGCTGACGCAGCGCGTGCCGCCGGGCGTGGATCAGGCGGCTTATGTGAAAGCCTGCTTTCTCACCGCGATCGCCAAGGGCGAGCTACAATGCCCGCTGATTGACCGCCGGCACGCCACGGAACTGCTCGGCACCATGCTGGGCGGCTATAACATCCATGCCCTGTTGGAGCTATTGGATAACGAGGAACTTGCGCCACTGGCCGCGCAGGCGCTCGCGCACACCTTGCTTATCTTCGACGCCTATCACGATGTCGTGCACAAGGCCCAGGCGCAAAATAATCCGTGGGCAAAGCAGGTGCTGCAAGCCTGGGCCGATGCGGCCTGGTTCACACGCCGCCCTGCCCTGCCCGATGAGATCACCGTGACCGTATTCAAGGTGCCGGGCGAGACCAATACCGATGATTTATCACCCGCCTCCGAGGCCTGGAGCCGCCCGGATATACCGCTGCACGCCCAGGCCATGCTCATAAACAAAATGCCGGATGCCCTCCAAACCATCGAGGCATTGAAGGCCAAAGGCTATCCGCTCGCGTATGTCGGTGATGTGGTCGGCACCGGCTCCTCGCGCAAATCCGCCATCAACTCCATACTCTGGCACCTCGGGAACAATATTTCCTATG
>JBDSOT010000069.1:0-7808 GCA_039914705.1 Gammaproteobacteria bacterium
TCCTCCAGGATAAACACACGGCGCACATACAGCCGCACACCATGACGGCTGTCGCGATCCCATAGATCAAAGGGCGCACGCGCCGGGATGTACAGCAACAAGGTATATTCGTGCTTGCCCTCTACGCGGCTGTGCAGCCATGCCAATGGATCCGCGAAGTCGTGCCCTACATGCTTGTAAAATTCAGTGTATTCCGCGTCGCTGATCTCGGCCTTGGGGCGCGTCCATAGCGCGGAGGCGCTGTTAACGGTCTCGTATCCGACTTCGGCCGCGTCCTTATCCTTGGTTTCGAGCGGCATGAGGATCGGCACGGTAATATGATCGGAATACTTGCGGATGATGGTGCGCAGGCGATGGCCGTTCAAAAACTCATCCTCGCCCTCGCGCAGGTGCAAGACCACTTCGGTGCCGCGCGCGGCTTTATCCACGGTTTCCAGCGTGTATTCGCCCTCGCCGCTCGACTCCCAACGCGCCCCGTGTTCGCCACCCAGGCCCGCGCGGCGTGTTGTCAGGGTAACCTTATCAGCGATGATGAATGACGAATAAAAGCCAACCCCAAATTGCCCGATGAGATGCGCATCCTTGGCTTGGTCGCCAGACAGTGAGTCCATGAACTGTCGGGTGCCGGATTTAGCAATGGTACCGATATTCTCGACCACCTCCGCGCGCGTCATGCCGATGCCGTTGTCCGAGATCGTGATAGTGTGCTGCTGCTCGTCATAGGCCACATGGATATTTAGCTCGCTGTCACCTTCATAGAGGGCATCGTCGCCCAAACCCTCGAAGCGCAATTTGTCGATGGCATCCGAGGCGTTGGAGATCAGCTCGCGCAGGAATATCTCCTTGTTGCCGTAGAGGGAATGAATCATCAGATTCAATAATTGCCGAACCTCGGTTTGGAACCCAAGAGTTTCTTTATGTGCGGTATCGCTCATGGTGAAGATGCCTTTTAAGGTAAACGAGTGAGCTTATAAATGGGGTTGAAGTGCTGCGAATCAAGCCCGTGAATTCTAATCCGGATATTTAAAAGAAGTCTTGCCGATCACAAGACTGCTGATCATTGGTTAAGCCGACGGCGATTCGCTTAGAAAATCCAGCAGGCCTTGCAAGGCGGCCAGGACTGCGAGTTGACGAACCATCGTGCGGTCGCCGGAAAAATATCGAGTTTGGCTAAGCGTTACTTTTCCCAGTCCCGCCCAGGCCAGACATATACAACCGACCGGCTTATCTTGCGTGCCACCCGCAGGACCCGCGATGCCGCTCACGGCCAGGCTCACCTGTGCATGGCTGTGCCGCAATGCACCCTCGGCCATGGCGCGTACGGTGTCTTCACTCACGGCACCGCTGGCCGCAAGCGTGTCGGTGCTAACCGCCAGCATTTCCTGCTTGGCGATGTCGGTGTAAGTCACGAAGCCACGCTCGAACCATGCGGAACTTCCAGGCACCGAGGTCACCGCCTGCGCAACCCACCCGCCGGTACAAGATTCGGCGGTGGCAAGGAGGATATTCCGTTCTTTTAACGCAGCCCCGGCCCGCAGGGACAGTTGCTCAATAGCTAATTCAGGGTTGCTTACCATACGCGCGAGTTTAGCAAATATCGCACGCTGTGATCGCAACTCGAGTGTTTAAGTAGAAGAGTAAAGGCTGAGAAAAGATGGATATTAGGAGGGGTTGTGTATCAATAGTTATGTGGACTCAAACTAAAATGGCCGGTAAAAACATCCTTACCGGCCATTCTTAGGTAACGCTTATTTTGAGTTAAGAAGCTTACTGAGCTGGAGGGGGAGTTTGGCCCGACGCAGCTGCGGCAGCCGCTGCGGCCGCCTCAGTTGCTACTCGCGCTTCCTCTGCCTTGGCGGCGGCTTCGGCTTCAGCCTTGGCGGCCTCGGCCTGTTCTTCACTCTGATTCTCCATTGAATCGCCAGTGGCCTGGTTTACGTCGCCCCTTTCCTGGGCAGCGTCTTGAGCTGCTTCACCGGCCTTCTCAATTTTATCGGCGGCCTGGTCAGCCGTTTCCTCTGCCACGTCACCTGATTGTTCGGCCGGGCCGTCTTTTTCACAGGCGGCAAGCCCTAAAGCAAACAAAGCGGCGCTCAGCAATATGAGGATTTTCCTTATCATGATCGTACTCCTTTAGAATGAAATAAATGTAATAGTTATCGACAAGTTTCTACAGTGACAAGTTAGCACGTTCGCCTGCCGGTATCAAGTCTCAGAGCCTTGCGACAAGTGTTATCTAAGACGCCGCGAGCCGCGATGAACCGGCCTCCAGGGCATGCCCCGCTGTTTCATAAAGGTAATCACGAGTGATCGGAAGTGCCTCCAGCCGATGTCCCAGCTGGATCTGAAACACGACGAGATTGCGCCAGCGGAAACTGGCCTCACAGGAAGCCAGGTAAAATTCCCACATGCGACAGAAACGCTCGCCCATACGCTCGGCGACCTGTTCGCGATGTGACTGAAATCGCTTGTACCAAGCCTCCAGTGTCAGCGCGTAATGCAGCCGTAACACTTCTACATCACAGGCAATGAGGCCACTCTTCTCGATAGCGCCGGTCACCTCGGATAAGGCCGGGTTATAGCCGCCCGGAAAGATATATTTACGTATCCATGGATTGGTGGTGCTCGGCGGCCCGTAACGGCCAATAGTATGTAGCAGGGCCGAACCTAGCGGACGCAATAAATGGCTTAGCTGGTCGAAGTAGCGCTCGTAATGCGCGACACCGACATGCTCGAACATACCAACGCAGACAATGCGGTCATAGCTGCCGGTATGCTCGCGATAATCCTGCAGGCGAAATTCCACAAGATTTTGCAACCCGCGCTCCATGGCCCGATTTGTCGCCACGCGTAATTGTTCGCGCGACAACGTCAGGCCGGTCACCTTCACGCCGGCGTGCTCGGCCAGATAAAGGGCCAGACCACCCCAACCGCAGCCGATATCCAGCACGTGCTGCCCTGGGCTTAGCACGAGTTTATTCATGATATGCTGGCATTTGGCGCGCTGTGCCTCATCGAGGCTGATATCGGGGGCATAAAAATAAGCGCAGGAATACTGCATATCTTGGTCAAGAAAACGGCGAAACACCCACTCATCCAGATCGTAGTGATGCGCCACATTCCGATAGCTACGCATAATGCCGTTGCCAGGATGAATGATATTTTTTAAGAGCCTGGCCTTTATGCCGTGAGCTTCGGTGGGGCTGTCGGAGAAATTCGCCATCAGAACTTCAAGCAAGGCCGCCAGCCTTCCTTGCGGGACGTCCCACTCCCCATTCATATAGGTCTCGCCCAACATCATCTCGGGGTCGCGTGCTATACGTCTAAGCGTGGCCGGTTTGTACACAATCCATTCGGCATACGGCGGGCCAGTGCCAAAGGTTTTTACACGCCCTTGCGGAAGATGCAGCGTAAGCTGTCCGCGCCTGAGCTTTTTTTCGAGGGTTACTATATTGTCGTTCATGCGGACACCTTCCGTGGTGATTAGCGAGAGGCCTTTTTCTGGTGGCCTTAAAGCAATAATATTAGCAGCCTGTCCCAAGTTCAAGCCTTATCGGCTTACCGCGTAAGGCTGCTATCCTTTAGGCACATAACCCGCTGGTGCTGCGGAGCCAGGGCCGAAGAAAAATTTTTCCATCTCCCCTTCAAGAAATTTGCGCGCCTTCGGGTCCATCATGGCGAGGCGGTTTTCGTTGATGAGCATGGTTTGATGGGCGAGCCATAACCTCCAGCCCTCGGCTGACACGTTTTCGTAGATCTTCTTGCCGAGTTCGCCGGGGTAGGGCGGAAATTTCAGGCCCTCGGCCTCTTTGCCCAGTTTTACGCAATGGACGGTGCGGGTCATGTGATTTCCCCTCCTGGGGTGCGTTCGAACAGCGTGTTGAGTAAACGTTTGACGGGTGCCGCGAGGCCGCGCTCGTCATTTATAGCATTGTTATACCAGACTGTGGGACGGGCTTCCATGATGCGGGCCGGGTGCCTTTTGCCCACGCGCGCTAACGCGGGTGTGATGGCGAGATCAAAGTGGCTGAAGCTATGGCGCAGCACCGGCCAGTATTCCAGCGCCTCTATCGAATAGCCCAAATACGATACACACCACTGCCCGACATCGGGCGCGATGTCGTCCGCAGTGCATTCGGGGAAGCTCCACAAGCCGCCCCAGATACCGGCGGGCGGGCGTTGTTCTAGCAGCACCTCGCCCTTAGAATTTTGCAGCATCAGTAGTAGCGCATTGCGCAACGGTTTGGACGCGCGCGGCCGGGTGGCAGGATAGTCGGTCTCGCGGCCCTGCGCATGCGCAGCGCACAGGTCGGCAAGCGGACAGCGCGGACAGGCGGGCCGGGTGCGTGTGCATACGGTTGCGCCCAGATCCATGATGGCCTGTGTATAACGGTCCACATGGACAATGGGCGTGTGGGCCTCTGCCAAGGCCCACAACTTTGCTTGAACCTCGGCGCTGCCCGGCCAACCGTCAATAGCGTGCAGGCGCGCGAGTACGCGCTTGACGTTGCCGTCGAGAATGGCGTGGCGCTGTCCAGTCGCCAGGGCCAGTATCGCCCCCGCTGTGGAGCGGCCGATGCCGGGGAGTTGTTTTAGCACCTCAATATCCAGCGGAAATTGGCCGTGGTGATGATCGCGCACTAAAAGCGCCGCGCGATGCAGATTGCGCGCTCGTGCGTAATAGCCAAGCCCGGTCCATAAATGCAGCACTTCATCGAGCTGCGCTGCGGCGAGGCTTTGCACATCCGCAAAGCGCTGCATAAAGCGCTGGTAATAAGGGATCACCGTAGCCACCTGCGTCTGTTGCAGCATGATCTCGGAGACGCACACGCGATAAGGGCTGGGATCGACCTGCCAAGGCAAATCTTTGCGCCCATGGCTGGCGAACCAGTCGAGCACGCGCCGGCTGACGGAATTGCTCATAGCTGTTTATTACAAATTGCCATAACGTCCGTACGGGCTTAGTTTAATAAGCCTTTGAGCGCATCCCTGAGTTTATCTTCAGGGCTGGCGCGCGCAGGCTTATCCGCAGGAGGTTCAGCGGCGGGTGGGTTATCAGCCGAACCGGGGGAAACAGCATCGGTGGACGAACTGCCAACCGGCGCGTCGGAAGGCGCAGGCTTGCCCAGCAGATTGTCCAGAAGCCCACCCGGTAATTTACCTTTAAGCCGGCCTTCCAGTTTCTCCTGAATCTTTTCCTGCACCTTCGCCTTGGCCTTGTCGGTGATGATGGCACCCACGTCCGGGCGATAAGACAGATTGGAAAACGGGCCGCTGATCTTCACCGGAATGGTCAAACCCTTTAGCTCCTCCAGCATCCGGCCCTGCTGGCCCTCAAGTGTGTTCACGATCGACACGTTAGCAAGATAATTCATTTGTTGACTGACCAGGTTAATGTCGCCCCGGCCCGCCACGCGCAGCAGCGGCGATTTTGCCGAGAGATCATCGTTATGCACTATGCCGTTGTTAATCGTGGCAGTACCGCGCAACTCGCTAAAGTCGGTCTGGTTGGGTTCGTTGCCAGCCGCCCCGCCCTTGAATTTTGCGGTAGCATCGCGGATCAGCTTGGCGATATTGAAGCCTTTGATAACACCGTTGGCAAAGGAAAAGGCCGTTTGACCATTCAAGGTGCGCACGATTTCATCGCTGGTCTGGCCCTGGCCATTGAGTTTGGCGTTCACTGTTGCCGTGCCGCTCAGGGTATCCTTATTATACAAATCCTTGAGCAGCGGACCGGCCTGCACGCCGCTAAGTGACTCGTCCATGCTGAATTTTGGTATCGCGCCGCGCACGTCAAGGCCGACGTTGCCTTGATAAGTACCCTGGTAAAGTTGCGCGCTTAAGGGTTGTAGTCTCACGAGACCATCGCGTGCGTCCAAGTTGATCAGAACAGCGGAACTGCGAATATTTTTTGCCTTGAGATTGCCGATGCGCAAGCTGCCCTGAGTATTCAATTTGCGCACGCTGTCCAAGGGCAGGCCGAGCACGCCTGCCGCCGCCGCGCTCGCCGGGGTGAAGACCTTACCCTTGGGCGCACGATTAGCCTCTGGAACAGGCGGCGGTAGATAACGGTCAAGATTGATTTGATCTATGGCGAGGGCAAAATTAATGGCAGGTCGAGCAAAGTTTGTAATCTTGAGATCGCCATTGATCGCACTATCATCGAGTTTCAGCGCGAGCCTGGTGAGCTTGAGATGCTGGGGCGAGGCATCGAGTTGCGCGGACAAGGAGGCCAGATTCAATACCTTGGGGTCTGCTGTCTGCGGGGCGTCGATGTCGAGTTTTTTCATCAATTCACGCGGATTAAACGGCGCGATTTTCAGCGGCCCGCTGAAGCTTGGGTCATCGACGATTTTAGTGCCGCGGATATTAGCGTCCACGTGCATGCCCATAAGCTCCAGTTTTGGATTGCTCAGCGTCATGGTCTGTTTCGGCACATCCAGATTAAGCACGGCCTCCGCCGCACGCACGTTCATTACCTTGATGCTGCCGATGCGCAGGCTGCCCTTCAGATCCAGACCGCGCAACGCGGCCAGCGGCTTGCTGATGCCGACGCCTGTGGCACCGGCCACCGCCGCACCAGCCTGTTTTTTCGCGTCGTCTTTTTGCGCAGGCGGCAGATAGCGGTCAACATCTATTTGATCCAGCGCCAAGTCAAAGCCAATCGCGAGTTTGGAGAAATCCTTGACGTCCACGCTGCCGGTCAACGAGCTTGTATCCAGCTTGAGCGCGAGCTTTTTCAGATTAAGCTGTTGAGGCGAGCCTTCGATTTGTGCGGACAGTGAGGCTTGAGTCAGTGCCTTCGGGTCGGCCATGGGCGGCGGTGTCTTCCCCAATTGCCGCAGCGCCTCGCGCGGATTGAATGCGTTGATGGTCAGCGGACCCGTAAACGTGAGGTCACCGAGAATGTTGCGCCCGTGAAGCTCGGTCTGCGCGGTGATGCCCAGGCCCTGCAATTTTATATCGGCCAAGGTGAGCATTTGTTGTTGCAGATTGGCGGTAATATCCCCGCTAAGTTCAACGTCCGCCTTGCCGCCGGGGTATTCCCTTGAATTTAGCTGGGCCTGGATGACAGTGCCACGAAATTGATAGCGCTTGGCATCGGGGTCGATATTTCCCGCGCTGGTTAATTCCACATGGCCGTTCAGCACGGAGCGGGTGCTGCTAACGTCGGCCGCGAAATCAATGGCGAAATCCTCGCCTGCGGCCAGCGCCCCGGTGCGCAGACTCATGTCGCTCAGTGTATAGGCTTTGCCGCTGGTGCGGTCATCCCAGACCACTTTAGAGTCCGTGATCTCGACGCCGCCGATGGCAAGTGCGGCAAGATTGAGCGCGGAGCCTTGTTTGTCGCCGGAGATTAAATCATCCCAGTTGGACTTGCCGGATTTGTCCTTGCCGAGGTTGAGCATTAAACCCTGTAGGGCGATGGTGTCGGTGCGCAACTCTTTCCTGAATAACAATGGAATTAATTTGGCGCGCACGTTAGCGGATTTAACCGTGGCGAATGGCGTGGGGCCGAACCCGGCGGCATTGCTTAATTGCAGACCGTTCAGTTGAACGCCCAGCCACGGAAATACGGTCATCTTGATGTCGCCCTGAACGGTCAGTTCACGCCCGGTCTTGTCGCGGATAATCTTGGTGATTGTCTGTTTGTAATCGTTCGGGTCGAACAACAGCGTTGCGGCGATAGCGAGCGCAACCATGATCAACACTAAAATACCCGCAAACCAGGCGATCATCTTGATGGGTTTGGACATGCCGTACTCCGTGGTGGTGCAGGGGCAAATGCGTCTGATACACTTCGAAAC
>JBDSOT010000074.1:0-5310 GCA_039914705.1 Gammaproteobacteria bacterium
CTCGGAAGGATTCGGTGGCGTTGCCCCCGCACATAAAAGGGAAAGATTACTGAACGAGGGTACGTGTTGAATGGTATCCAGACCCGCGCGTCCGCTCAGCACAGATGACAATCCGATATGGTTATCCAGATTAAAAATACTATGTTGACGCGGGGTGCGCAGATCGGCATCGACTAACAGGGTATTTTCACCCACCTGGGAAAATACAACGGCAAGATTCGCCGCCAGGTAACTACGGCCTTCGCCCTGGTCAGGACTTAGTATAACCAAGGTTTTGTGGTGCGAACCCAGCTTGCGTAGTATCAATTGACCACGTAAGGTGCGGAAGGCCTCCGATTGCGGCGAGAACGGTTCATAAGCAGCAACTAATTCTTTGCTGACATCGCCATCCCCTTCCTGAAGATAATCATAATTAAACTGCTCGGATAAGGCATATTGAAGATCACGCTTGGTTAAAAGTTTTAATTTGAGAGCCGCCTCGCCAAAACGTAATCCACGTTCTTTTTGAAATTCCGCAATGCGCTCGGCAGCTTCAGGTGTCAGCTTGCCGCTATCCAAAAGAATTTTTCCCAGGGTTCTATCTATTTGCCCGGTAATTAATTGTTGAGGACCTACGCGGTTGGTTAATACTGGCTGGTTCATTATTATTCTCTAACGCCTCTGGTTAGCGACTGGCGATGTGTAGTGGGCCGGGAGTATGTGTCAGCCGCTGTGGCTGCCTTTGCACAACCTTAACTTGCGCAATCTTGTTATTGAGCACACCCAATACGGGCAAGTTCAGGTCGTCCAGAATATCCTGCTGCGAGCGTATATAGCGATTAGCCATTTCGGCCATAAAGGCAAGACCCACACTCAACAATCCGCCGAAGAAAATTGCCAATGCAACGTTGAGCATTATTTTAGGTTGCGAATGTTTGATGGGCGGAATAGCCGGGCTGATGATCGACACATTTGTCTGGCTCAGCTGGCTTTCCATGCTGGTCTGACTGAAGCGTTGCGAGGCTGTGTCATATGCCTTTTGCGCATTCTCAACCTCGCGCACATAAACGGCGATGTCATCATGCCCCTGCTTAAGCGCTAAAATCTTTTTCTTCTGGGCGGCAAGTGCCTCTTTTAGAGCGGCCTCACGTTGCTGTGCAAGCTGGGCGCTGTTCGCAATTCCGCGTGTCGCCTTACTGACTTCTGTTTTTACCTTTTGCTGCATATTGCTAAGTTCGCGCAATGCTCGCTTGTATTGCGGGTGGTTCACGCCCACCTGACCGGAAAGCTCTGCAACCTTTGCCTCCTGCTCGGCGAGATTTTCCTTTAATGCCTGGATGAACGGATTGGAAAGAATCTCCGGCAGGCTCTCCAGCGAGGCGTCTCCGCCGGATGCATTTTTCGCCATATCCTGCCGGGTCTGAAAATCCTGCGCCTCGGTTTGCACTTTAACTAACTGGCTGGAAAGATCCTCAAGGCGCGCATTCTCAACATCAAGCTTTTCATCGGCCGCGATAATTCCTTTGTCCTGCTGGTAGGCAGATAAACGTTCTTGGCTCGCGGCTAAATTATCGCGCAGGATTTTTAGCTGATCGCCAAACCAACTAGCCGTTTGACGGGCTGGGTTAACCTTCAATTGCAGATTGGTATTGATATAAGATTCGGCAAAGGCATTGGCAACTGCCGCGGAAAATACCGGGTTTGTCGAAGAGTAGCTCAACTCAATCAAACTACTCTCCGCAGACGGACTAATTTTCATGTCATCGAGCAATTCATCTGCGAGCCAATCGCGGATAGAGCCTTTTCCTTCTGTAGCCTTTTCAAACTGCTCGCGTGCCTCGGGGTTTTTATCGAGCTTCAGCTTGTCCACTGCCTCCAGCGCAACCTTGTGACTGGCAATAATATCCAACTGCGTCGCCATATATCCCGCCACCATCTGGGCCGGAAATAAACCGCCTGTTAAGGGATCATCGCCGCTTTTGAAATCGATGACCATACTGGTGCTGGCGGTATAGGTCTTGGGCATTAACAGGCTGAGGATTAACGCAGACGCCACCGTTATCCCAAACGTGAAAACGATAAACCAGATACGCGAGCGTAATATCAGTAACAGTCGTTGCAAGTTCATTCTGAATTCTCTACCTTGATGCGAAAGCAAAAGCCCATAATCAAAGGGGCTTCTACGCTACGAAATACAGGCTTTCCTGACTCTGGAAAGATACAGCTATCCATGCAATGGATGAGCCACTATTAAAACAGGCTCTCCTTAACATGAACCACATCATTTTCCTGTAGCGCATCGGTCAAGTTAACGTTGATCTTGCGCAGTTCACCATTGCCATCGCGGCGGCTTACTTTAACGCCACGCTCGGTGCCGCGTAATGACAGACCGCCACCCACTGACAGCGCCTGCATCACCGTCATGCCTGGCTCGAGGCGATAAGCGCCGGCGCGCTGCACCTCACCGTAAATGTAAAATACCGGCGCACGGCCCACATAAATTACGTCGCCATTACTGACCTCAATATTATCTTTAAGGTCGGCGGACTGGAATAAATCCACCAGATTGATGTTGTGCTTAACGGCCTTGCCCTGCTCATCCTTGATGATCGTGATGGAGTCCGCACCCGTTTCGCTCACCCCGCCGGCCAGCGAAATCAGGTCGAGCACATCGCTGGGTCCGTCAATGGCATATTTGCCGGGCTTATTAACCTGTCCGAGGACCGACACCTGCTGGCTGCGATATTCAAGGATGCTGATATTAAGCTGCGGCTGATTAACAAAGCCGCCCTTCTTCAACATCCCGGCAATCTTTGCCTCCGCCTCGCTTCTCGATAAACCGCCGATGGCCACTTCGCCCAACAGCGGAAAGGTAATATTACCCGTCTCCGATACCTGTGCCTCGGTAGTCATATCCGGGTTTTCGAAAACTGTAATTCGAACCGTATCGCCTGAACCCAGCTTATATCCGGCCGCAGTAGCGGCGTTGGCCGCTGGCGCAAGAAACGCGAGCAAGGCGCACAGCATTAAATTGGATAGAAATTTTGTCATTCCGTTGCTGCTATTTGTAAGCATGGTGGTCACCTTTATTTTAAGTTCCGATTGTGATTTGGGCTTAATCGTTTTATTTTAAATGTCTGCGCGATTCCACTCAGGATCAATCTGACCGGGACGGGAAATGGGCGCTGATATTTTTATTATATAGGCTTGCGCATGAATCTGTCTGCTTCGTTCAGTTGCCTGCTGTGCCGGATGTCCCTCATTCAAGACGTTTGACTGGCTGGCGGCAGGCCGTTGATCTGCAAGCGGATTGAATATGCGCAAGGAATACGAGCTTGCATTATTGGTATTAGAAGGGCTAAACGCGAAATTGTTCACTTTTGTGAGAATAGCCTTGGTTGGCAAGGCGCTTTGACTAACAACACTGTAGGAATGGCCTTCACAGCCGGCCATTAGCGCCAAAAGCAACGCCACCAAGGCCTGATAACCAAATGAATTCTTGATCCTGTCCATAGTTCCTATACCTCGTCCGTGTATGTGGATAGGGAAAACAGTTAGTTTGACGTGGTATACAGAGGGGCGGCTTTCGAGGTGTACAGTGGAGAAAGGGGGTAAAACGTGAGGCAACTCCCCTGGCTTTGCGACCAAAAATAAAGGACATCCGTGTCCGTAGTCTCACCGTATCCCTTAGTAAGCGTCCTTTTATTTTAATTATGGCTTCGTAATCAATATCTTAAGCGGAGTCGTCATCCGTGAATGACTATCCCTGCTAGCTTCCGGCCCTCCGTGGCACGATATTGACTACAACATCCTTTTTGAAGCACTTGTGAGATTTTGCATCCTGCAACTTCTCACATTAATATATAGCAAGCGACATGCCAACTGCTTATATCATTGATTATAATGATTTATTTACGGATCACAGCTATTGTTAGCGGGCTGTTTATGTATCAAGAACTATACAACGAAAAGCGCGGTTAGAGAGGATCGCCCTCAACAGGCGCTATCAGGAGGGTCTGTATTTGTAAACGTGGCGTTACAAAACTCAATCCAGCAGGTGCATTAACCAGCTATTCATGTCCTTCATCTCCTGCGCGCACGATTCGTGACCCATCGGATAGGTACGCCAGTTAACCTCGTACCCCAGCCTGTCCAGAACCGAACGAGAGGCCAGCGCGGTTGCCAGCGGCACAATCGCATCATGTAAACCATGCGCCATCATAATCGGCAGACCGGCGTTAGCCGGATGCGCCTCGGTATCTGCCTTGCCCGCCATAGGCAGGTAAGTGGACAGCGCGAGGATGCCGGCCAGACGTTGCGGATAGCGTAAACCGGTATGCAGGGCAATGGCCCCGCCCTGGGAAAAGCCCGCCAGCACAATGCGATGGGCGGGTATGCCGCTGTCGATCTCGCGCTCGATAAGATGACGCAGCAGGCGTTCGGAGTTACCCACGCCCGAACTGTCTTCCTGATACGACAGATCGCTATCGACAATGTCATACCAGGCGCGCATCACGAAGCCATTATTGATGGTTACCGGCCGATGCGGGGCATGCGGCAGCAAAAAACGCACGCCGTGGCGTTTCGGCAAGGCCATCTCAGTGACGATAGACGCCAGGTCATGGCCATCGGCACCGAGTCCGTGCAGGCAAATGACGCTGGCCGTGACCTCCGCAACCGGGTTAATCGTAACCGCAGGCAGCAGGGCTTCTAATACCGGATTTTCAGGAGAATACATTAAGGAATATTAACATTTAAGGATATTTTTGCCATATGAACTTAGCAGTTGGTGTAATAAATCTGAAAAGAGAAAAGGCTATTAATCTAATCATCAAACCCCTGATAAAGGTTGATGAAGGGGGGTGGGTGCAAACCTCACGGCGTAAACAGCCAGAAATAACCGGCATTGTAAAACACGTGCAACACGATGGCAGGCCGCACACTTTGATGCCTGTCGCGAAAGTAACCAAAGATGAGTGAGGGAAGAAACACCAGGGCAGCCCACAGCGGGGCATGATAAAAAAGATGAAACCCCGCGAACACAAGGCTGGTAAAAAAGTTGGCCAGTGAAATCGGGCCTAGCTTGCGGCCTCCCCAGGTCTGCCGGGTAAGCGCGCCTTGCAAGGCACCGCGAAACACCAGCTCTTCCAACACGGGATAGACCAGCGCCAGCAGCAAAAAGGTCAGTGGTGCGCGCAACGGCCACGCCAGATCCAGCGCAAGCGGACTGTCACACCACCACAAAATTCCCAAAAAAAATGGGGCGACCGCTATGGCCGCCCCAAATTGCCCATCACGCCACACTTGCGGTAGCGTTACTTCTGTTGATTA
>JBDSOT010000097.1:0-6377 GCA_039914705.1 Gammaproteobacteria bacterium
CCTCCGGTGAGGCACCCTTGAATACCGTGGTGATGCGCACGCGGTCGAGTTCCACCACCGGAAACATCTCTTGCGGCATGGCGGAATAGCTCAACAGGCCGGCGAGCACGATCAGCACCACCATAAGATTGGCGAGCAGCGGATTGTTCAGCGCGAAGCGGATCATGAACATAAATTGGAAAACCTTAGGTCGTCATTACGTGTTCGGGAATGACATAAGAGAGCGTTAATCAGCCGTGGCTCATAACTGCGCCACCACCCGCTCGCCATCGGCCAGCGCCGCCACATCACGCGCCACTATTTTTTCTCCCACCTGCACACCCGCAGTAATAACCTGGACATCCTGCACACGCGCTCCGAGTTTGACCTGTGTGCGTTGAGCTATGCCGTTACGCACAGTGAACACATAAGCACTCCCTTCGTCCTGTTCCACTGCCGCCACCGGCACGACCAGGACATTGCGCAGGGGCGTCAGAGGCAACTCGGCCGCAGCCAGCGTACCTGGCAGCAGGCCACGTCCCGGCAGGCGCAGGCGCACCGCGTAAGTATGTGTGGCAAGATTGGGATCTGATTGCAAGGCCACTACCTCGGCCATAGTCTGCACCGGAGTTGCTGGATCGCCCGCACGCACTTTAACCTGCTGACCCAGCTTCAGGGCGGCCGCGCTGGCACCCGCAACCTCCACATACAAATCGAGCTGTTCAATATCGAGCAATTCCACGGCTGGCACATTGGGCGCGACCGCATCCCCCGGCTGCACATGGACAGCATTGACGATGCCGCTGAACGGGGCCTTCAAGCTGGTGCGCTCAAGATTACGCGCCGCGCGGCTCACCGCCGCCTCGCGCTGCCGGAGGGTGGCCTGCGCCGTGTCCGTACTGTAACGCAGGCGCGCCAACTCGGATTGCAGTTGCAACAGCCGTGCACGTGCCTCATCGGCTTGGGCCTTGGAGGCTAGAGCATCACGCCCCAGACGTTCAAACCGCTCCACGGCCTGCGCCTGCAGGTCTTTTTCGCGCCCGGCCAGGGCCAGCAGTTCGCGATCACGCGCACTGCTGGCCCGAGCCTGCTCCAACTGTGCCTGGACATCGGCCAGCGCATCCTGATAGTCGCCATCTGGCAGCGTCAGCAGCACCTGGCCTGCCTCCACGCGCTGTCCCGGCTCCACCTTGCGCTCAGCCAGCTGCCCGGCTAATTCGAATTGCAGCACCGCCTTGCGCGCCGCCTGAAGCCGCCCTGTTACCGTGTCTATGGCAGCAAGATCCCGCACGGATACGTCGGCCACGGCCACGTGCGTAGGTGGCGTCTCTTTCAAATCGGCCCGCTGGACAGGCTTCGTCCATACCAATAGGGTCACGACCAAACCGATGCCCACCAGCAGAAAAATGAAATACTTTTTTGGCGTCTTGTTCAAAATCTGCCTATCGTCGGGATAAAGCTTGGGATAAAAGATTGAAGAAAAAACCATTCTATGCGATTTTAGGCACCTGTGAAAAATCGGCAGCCGGCAGTTGGACAAGAAATATCCGGTTTTACACCACCAGCACGCGAATTATAAATTCACCCGCGAACTCTCAAGACAGAATATCCAACCGAAATTGAATAAAGTGCACCTTCAGCGGCAACTCCCCCTCATCCTGCTCGGCTTGATGACCGTTCATTCTATCCAGGCGGCACCTGCTATGCCGTTAAATGTACTGAACGCGGACTGGCAACTCTGCGGAGAACCCGCACAGGATCATGCGCATGCGGCTGATTCGCTAGTCGATAGTACAGACCAGGCCACTTATCTGGATGCCGACGAAAGCGAGGCGTTACGTAATGAGATATTTAATTTTCGCGGTAATGTGCTGGCACGGCGTGCCGGTCAGCAACTTGAAGCCGACACCCTGAGCTACGACAAACCCAAAGATACGGCGAACGCCCAAGGCAATGTCCGTTATCGCAAAGACGACCTGACGCTGGAAGGTGAATCGGCCGTTATCCAGCTCGGCAACAGCACCGGCCATGTTGATGAGGCGCAATACCGGCTCGCCAGCCGGCATGCACGCGGCGATGCCTCACGCATCATTCTTGAGGGCGAAAACAACACACGCATCAAGCGCGCACGCTATACAACCTGTAATCCGGGCAATAACGACTGGTATCTTGAATCCAACGACATCAAACTGGATCACGCCAAGGCCGTGGGCACGGCACGCAATGTGTGGATTGAATTCAAGGGTGTGCCGATCTTTTACACACCCTACATCAGCTTTCCGCTCAACAACGAACGCAAGTCCGGATTTCTCACACCGGGCTTTGGCAGTTCCGAGGAGGTCGGTGCCGAACTGCGCACGCCGTATTATTTCAACATCGCCCCCGGTCGCGATGCGACACTTACCTCGCGGCTCACCTCCAAACGTAATTTACAACTGATCGGGGAATTCCGTTACCTCAATCCCGCCAATTCCGGCGAGATGAATCTCGGTTATCTGCCCTACGATCCGCTGTTCGACGACGACCGCCTGTTCCTGTCGCTACGCCATCGCGCAAGCCTCAGCCCACGCTGGAGCGGCTACCTGGACTATAACTATGTCTCGGACAATAAATACTTCGCGGAATTAGGCACCAGTCTGAGCGTGGCGAGCACCACATTTCTGGATCGCCGCGCCGAGATAAATTATCGGGGTGATTTCTGGTCTGCCAGCGGACGCTTGCAGGGTTACCAGACCGTTGACGAAACCCTGCCGGGAAGCCAACGCCCGTATCAGCGGCTACCGCAATTTTTGCTCAATGCTAATTTACCCAACCAGGCCTTCGGCTCCACCTATTTATTCAACGGTGAATATGCCAACTTCGAGCGCCGGGATAGCGTTACCGGTCAACGCGTCGATATTCAGCCCGGCGTCAGCCTGCCGTTCAGCAATGTCTCTGGCTTCATCACACCTACCCTTAACCTGCGCCATACGCAATACAGCCTGGCGGATGAACCGGCGGGCACCGCTGCCGCCGAGGCGCGCACCTTGCCCATCTTCAGTCTCGACGGCGGTGCCTTCTTCGAACGCAACACCTCAATATTTTCGAACCGGCTGGTGCAAACGCTCGAACCGCGTCTGTTCTATTTATATGTACCCTATGACGACCAGTCCGATCTGCCGGTATTCGACACCGGCCTGCTGGATTTTAATTTCACGCGTCTGTTTCAAACCAATCGCTTCAGCGGTGCTGATCGCCTGGGCGATGCCAATCAGGTCACGCTGGCATTAACCTCGCGCCTGCTCGACAGCGGGACCGGCGTTGAACGATTGAATCTACGCATGGGCCAGATACGCTATTTTCGCGACCGCAAGGTGACGCTGCCGGGGCAACCCATCGAAACCAAAAATGCATCTGACATCATTTTTGAGGCCGACACTGCACAGCTAATCAAGAACTGGAGTGCCAATACCACCCTGCTGTTCAATCCGAACGCGTCACGCATTGACCGCAGCGCGTTCGGTGTTCGCTACCAACCGGATCAGAAGCGCTACCTTGATCTTTCCTATCGTTATCGCGACAACAGTTTCGAGCCGGCCTTTATTGCAGCGCGACGCGAACTGCTTCACCAGACCGATGTCATAGCGCTGTGGCCGCTGATGCAGAAGCCCGACCAGCGTATCAACGGTGTGGCGCGCTGGAATTACTCACTGGAGGCAGACCGTACCCTTGAGTTCCTGCTCGGTGTAGAATACGACACCTGCTGTTACGCCTTCCGCATCGCCGCCCGGCGTTTCGTAAACGATATCGGCGGGGAAACCAACAACGGCATCTTCGTGCAACTTGAGTTAAAGGGCCTGACCAGCTTCGGCGGCCAGGGCCGCAAGGGACTCGAAGGCTTCCTGGAAACCCGGCCGGACGACCGCGGTTACGGCAGTCTGGGTTATCAGGGCACTCGCTAGGAATACTATTTCATGAAGTTTTTATCACTTTTTCTGTTGCCGTTTGTTTTATTTGTTGCCGATAGCTCACTGTCCCACGCCGCGGGCATCGACCCTGATTTCGAATCCGGTATTGAACTGGGTCCCGAACCAACGGACCAATCGAGCACTGGCGCGGATACAGAACCCGGCTTCGATCTGGGCGCGGAACCCGCTGCGGAACCCGGCCTTGGTCTTGGCACCCAGCCAACCATTACGCCCAGCCCTGAATCCGTCCCTGATACGGCCCCCGCACCCGCCAACGAACCCGCAATTGCCACTCCCGGCGACAGTACCTACACCTCCGGCATCGCCCCGCTTGATCGCATTCTGGCCGTGGTGAATAACGATGTCATAACGCAGAGCGATCTCGACCTGCAAACACGTACCGTGGTGCAGCAGCTACGTCAACGCAACGCACAAATCCCGCCCGACGACGTACTGCAAAAGCAGGTGCTGGAGCGCGCTATCATGAAGCGGTTGCAGTTACAGATGGCCGCGAGAACCGGCATCCGCGTTGATGACGACACTCTCAACCGTGCTATCGAAACCATCGCCAAGCAAAATAATTTATCAATTGATCAGTTCCGCGAAGTGCTGGCACGCGATAAATTTGATTTTGCAGCCTTCCGCGAAGACATCCGCGACGAAATCATCATCAGCCGTCTGCGTCAGCGCGAGATCGGCAATAAAATTACTGTCACCGACCAGGAAGTGCAAAACTATCTGGACAATCAAAAGGTACAGGGCGCAAGCTCCGGTACCGATTATCAAATAGCCCAGATATTGATTGCACTTCCCGAGGCACCCTCCCCCGAGCAAGTGCAGACCGCGAAGGCAAAGGCGCAAAAGGTGCTTGATGACTTGCACGCCGGCGCAGATTTTACGCAGACCGCCGCTGCGGTCTCCGATGGTCAGCAGGCATTGGAGGGCGGTAATCTCGGCTGGCTGAGCGCCGCGCAACTGCCGACCAATTTCGCAGACGTGGTTCCCAACATGAAATCCGGCGACATCAGTGAACTTATCCGTAGCCCAAGCGGCTTCCACATCGTTAAGCTGCTCGACAAGCGCGGCGACGGGGCGAGCGTCATCAAGCAGACCCAGGCGCGCCATATCCTGATTCACACCAATGAACTCACCTCCGATCAGGATGCGGAAACGCGCCTGGCGCAACTCAAACAGCGCATTGACGGCGGCGAAGATTTTGCCGCGCTCGCGCGTTCCCACTCAGAAGATGCGGCCAGCGCGATTAATGGCGGATCGCTGGGCTGGGTCAGCCCCGGCGATCTGGTTCCTCAATTCGAGGCGGCCATGAATGCCCTCGAACCGGGGAAAACCAGCGAGCCATTCCAAACCCAGTTCGGCTGGCATATCGTGCAGGTCGTTGAACGGCGCGATCATGACAATACCGCAGACCTTCAAAAATCCAAGGCCCGTGAGGCCATCCGTCAACGCAAGGGTGACGAAGCCTTGCAGGCCTGGCTGCGCATGCTGCGCGATGAGGCCTATATTGAATTCAAGACCGAGGAAGAGTAAGCCTTTAAGCAAAGGCCCCGGTACCTTACACAAGCTGGATTCCCGCGCGCGTGGAAATGGCGAAAGATATTCGAGTCAGCTGCTCCTGTAATCAGTATTCCCTGCATAACGATAAATGCTACCGCGCATAGTCATCACCCCAGGCGAACCCGCCGGCATCGGCTCCGATCTGTGCGTGCAAATCGCGCAACAAACCTTCCCGTGTGAAATCGTGGTGGTATCCGACCCCGAACTGCTCAATGCACGCGCACAACGGCTAGGCCTTGCCGTGCGTGTGGAAATTTTCGATCCACAGCAAACCGCGACCGCTGTTGCCGGAACGATCAAAGTTATTCCCGTTAAACTCCGTGCACCGGTAAGTTGCGGAAAACTGGATAGCGCCAACGCGGAGTATGTACTCGATACACTGCGCACAGCGGTGACAGGCTGCATGGACGGCAGCTTCGCCGCGCTCGTCACCGGACCCGTGCATAAAAGCATCATCAATGACGCCGGCATCGCCTTCAGTGGCCACACCGAGTTTCTTGCCGAGCTTACCCGCGCGCCGCATGCGGTGATGATGCTCGCCGCGCCCGGCCTGCGCGTGGCCCTGGTCACCACGCACCTGCCGCTGCATGCGGTCAGCGCCGCCGTTACCGCGCCGCACCTCGAATCCACCTTGCGCGTGCTGCATCACGATCTCATCACGCGCTTCGGCATCAAGACGCCGCGTATCCTGGTATGCGGACTGAATCCCCACGCCGGTGAGGGCGGGCATCTGGGTCGTGAGGAGATCGAAGTCATTGAGCCGGTGCTGGACAAACTGCGTGGCGACGGCATGCAGCTACGCGGCCCCCTGCCCGCCGACACGCTGTTTCTGCCCAGCAATCTAAAACAAGCAGATGCCGTGCTCGCCATGTATCA
>JBDSOT010000105.1:0-3733 GCA_039914705.1 Gammaproteobacteria bacterium
CCACCGGCACCGGCGCGGATTGCACCACGGCTATGTGCGGCGCGGGCATCATCGACGCCGCTGCCGCCGTAAACCAGGTACGACGAACCGTAACCGTGGCCGCCACCGATCCTGACGCGGCCGAGGCAGGCCTCGATCCCGGGGCATTTACCCTCAGTCGCAGCGGCGACATATCTACCCCTCTGACAGTGAATTACATCATCAGTGGCGGCACCCTCAATGGCAGCGATTACACCGCATTACCAACCAGCATGGAAATCCCGGCGGGCGCAACCAGCGTCACCTTTACCGTCACGCCCATCGACGACAATAGCAGCGAAGGTCCCGAAACCCTCATCCTGACAGTGAGTCCAGACATTCGCTATGTAAGCGGTACGCCCGGCAGCGCAACCATCAGCATCGCCGATAATGAGAGTGCGCCGAGCATGGGAGGCGCGAGCAGTTCGGGGGGCGGTGGTGGAGGGTGTACGCTTGGTAGCGCCGCTGGCTTCGACCCCGGTCTGCCGCTGTTGCTGATGATTGCCACGCTTTACCTGTTACGCCGCCGCAAACCGGGCGGCTGATTCACGGCCTCAAGCCTTCGTTAATGAACTACGGCACAGGAGGCAAATCGTGAATCGCAACCTATATATCCTCCTGCTCGCACAGTTCCTGTCAGCATTTGCAGATAATGCAATTCTATTCACCGTAATTGCTATGATTATGGAGACGGTAACAGCGGCCGCGTGGTATATCCCCGCGTTGCAGGCATCGTTTCTGGTGGCCTTCGTGCTGCTGGCACCGTGGGTCGGACCGTTTGCCGATGCACGCCCCAAGGCTTCGGTATTGGTATCCGCCAATGTAGTTAAGGCAATCGGCGCGGGACTGTTATTGATGAATCTGGAGCCATTGTTCGCCTACGCCGTGATTGGCGTGGGCGCGGCGATGTACAGCCCGGCTAAATACGGTATTTTGCCGGAATTGGTAGCTCACAATAAGCTCGTAAAGGCCAACGGCTGGATCGAAGGCAGCACCATCGTCGCAATACTGGCGGGCAGTCTGATCGGCGCGCAGGTGGCCGATTACTCAGTGCAGTCGGGCATGTTTCTGGTGCTTATGCTGTATGGTGTGTCCGCAATTTGCGCGCTCTTCATCACCCGCATGCCCGCGCAACTACCCGTAAAAGCCGCTGCGCTGCCACACTTCATTGGCGTGACAAGCACACTCTTTAGCAACACCCAGGCACGCTTTTCGCTGTTCGGCACCAGCCTGTTCTGGGCCACTGCGGCAGTGCTGCGTCTGATGCTGGTAGTGTGGGCACCGCTGGTGCTACTGACCACGACAACGGCACAAATCGCCGAACTGACCTTATACATCGCCATCGGCATTGCCATCGGCGCATTACTTGCCCCGCGGCTGATTCCCCTTGAACATTTGCGTCGCACCGGCATTGCCGCAATTTTATTGGGCCTGTGCATCCTGCTGTTAAGTTTCACGGAATCCGTCTGGCCGGCGCGCCTGGCGCTGCTTGCCATAGGTATTGTCGGCGGCCTGTTCGTGGTACCCATGAATGCGGTTCTACAGGCGGTCGGGCATCGCACTGTGGGCAGTGGCGGGGCAGTTGCCGTGCAAAATTTTACCGAAAATCTGAGTATGCTGGCAGCCACCGGCATTTATACTATCGCCGCAGCGCAGGGCGTGACCCCCGTGGCGTCTATCGTAGGTTTGGGAATAGCGGTGCTCGCGATCAGCCTGTTAGGTTCGCGGCGTTTGCCCGCAGACGAACACACCACCACGCCCGGCTAGCCGCACTGCTGGGCCAATTTGTTTTCAGGGAGAATTTATGACGATCATGAAGGCGGTACGCATCCACACATACGGCGGCCCGGAAATGCTTGTCCATGAAGATATGCCGCGTCCGCGTCCGTTGCCGGAAGATGCGTTGATACGCGTGCATGCAGCGGGGGTAAATCCGGTGGATTGGAAGATACGCGAGGGTCGCCTGGCCGGGCGCGTCGATCATCATCTGCCGCTGGTGCTGGGTTGGGATGTTGCCGGGGTCGTAGAGGAAGTCGGTGCAGCGGTTACCGATTTTAAACCCGGCGATGCCGTTTATGCGCGCCCGGACATTGCACGCGACGGCGCTTATGCGCAATACATTGCGGTGCGTGCCAGCGAACTTGCGTTAAAACCACAGTCACTCGATTTTATTCATGCCGCCGCCGTCCCGCTGGCCGCACTCAGCGCCTGGCAGTCGTTATTCGATGCCGCCAATCTTTGCGCGGGGCAAACGGTATTGATTCATGCCGGCGCAGGCGGCGTTGGACATTTTGCAATTCAACTTGCCCGCTGGAAAGGGGCGCGCGTAGTGACCACGGCGTCAGCGCACAACACAGAATTTTTACACGGCCTCGGTGCAGATGAAGTAATCGACTATCGCAGCACACGCTTTGAGGATGTCCTCAAGGACATAGATGTGGTATTCGACACGCAGGGCGGCGAGATTTACGAGCGCTCCTGGCAGGTATTGAAAAAGGGTGGCGTCATTGTCTCGCTGATCAATCAACCGTCTGCACAACTTGCCGAACAATACAGTGCGCGTGCGGCCTATGTATTTGTGCAGCCCAATGCCGGGCAGTTAAAACAGCTCGCCAAGCTAATCGACAGCGGCGCGGTCAAGGTTATAATTGACACTGTGCTGCCACTCTCCGAGGCACGGCAGGCGCATAGCAAAATTCAGGGTGGTCACACGCGGGGCAAGATCGTGCTGAGTGTGTTTGACTGACAGACATACCGCTGCCATAACCGCAGCGTTTCTGCTGGCAGCGTCAGGCGACACCCGTGGAGGGTTTTTCAAGGTTGTAAAGAGACACGTGTTTTATGAATTCTTCTTCCGGGACAGGATTTCCTAAATAATATCCCTGCGCCCTGTCGCAGCCCAAATCTACCAGCCGCTCCAGAGTATGCTTATCTTCCACACCCTCTGCTATAACCTCCAGATCAAAATTATGCCCCAGCGCGATAATTGAGCGCACGATTCGTTCATCCTCTTTCATGGTGAGCATGTTTCTGACGAAGGAGACGTCGATCTTGATCTCGTCCACGGGGAGTTTTCTCAGATAGGTCATGGAGGCATAGCCTGTCCCAAAATCATCGATTGAAAGCTTCACGCCGATTTCTTTCAACTTGAGCAGGGTATTTAGCGCGCGCTTTTCATCTTCTATCATCGCGCTTTCGGTAATCTCGACTGTAATCCTGTCCGGCGCTACGTTCCAGGTTCTTAACACCTGATCGACAAATTCAGGAAGTTCCGGCTCGATAAGATTACGCGCAGAAAAGTTGACACTGATGTTCAAATCCAGACCTGCGCGATGGAAGTTAGCCTGCTGGCGCAACGCGGTATTGAGCACCCAGCCGGTTAGCGAGGAAATCATGCCGGTGTTCTCGGCGACGGCAAGGATGTCGGCGGGTGGGACAGCACCTCTATTAGGAAGACTCCAGCGCAACAAGGTTTCAGCGGCGTCTATTTGCCGCGTGTGTAAATTTAGCTGGGGCTGGTAATGTAAAAATAATTCATTGTCCTGGATAGCACCGTTCAAACCTGCCTGGATTTCGAGTTGTAACTGGCTGAACAGGTCATGCTCAATGCTAAAAATGCTAAGTCCCACTTTATTGCGTTTAGCATTATGCATGGCGACATTGGCATGCTTCATTAACATATCGGCATCGTTACCGTGCTCGGGATAATAGGCCA
>JBDSOT010000137.1:0-5002 GCA_039914705.1 Gammaproteobacteria bacterium
ATGTGAAAGACGTATCACGGACGATTAAAATCACTGCCCAAGATATGAAATTTATCCCTGCTATTTTAGACGTTCAGGCCGGTGAAACGGTGCGCTTCGTCGTGACCAACATGGGGCCATCGAAGCATGAATTCGTCATCGGCGAAGATACCGGCGGACAGGCCGAAGCAGAGGGAACGGAGGCTCATGAAGACGCTGGGGAGACTAATGAAATCGAACTCGGCGTAGGCGAAACCAAGGAACTCATCTGGGCCTTCAATAGCGCGCGGGAAGTGGAGTTTTCCTGTCACCAACCCGGCCATTACGAAGCGGGTATGCTAGGTACGATTGCTGTCAAATCTTAGGAGGTCTAAAAATCTTTTTTCGTCTTCTTTCGAGAGATTCATTAATTTATGCAGAGCTTCTGTATTGATGGACACCTTGACATAGAAAATATACTATACCCCAGTATTGTATATAACGCAGGTATTGCAGGATTATGCATGGCCCATACAGTCAGAGATAAAAAAAAACTGCTTAACCGTGTGCGCCGCCTGCGCGGCCAACTTGATGCCCTGGAAACAGCGCTCGACAAAGAGCACGACTGCCACGCAATACTACAATTGATTGCGGCCTGCCGCGGTGCCATCAATGGAATCATGGCGGAGGTTATTGAAGGTCATATTCGCATGCACGTCATCGATCCTGATCTTAAACCCACGTCGGAACAAACCAATGCAGCCCAGGATTTGATCGACGTGCTGCGCGTGTATCTTAAATAGCGGCCGTCATGCAATCGTACTTACCGGAACGACAATAACGAGGCAACGATGGATAAGCATCCTCACGATGAAGCAGGGCATGAGCATAATCAACCAGATCATGATCAAAAATTTATAAATTCTCCGTCCTCCACTCCTTCGCATAAGCACTCTGCGAGCACCCATGACCACGGGACACGGGGTAGTCACGATGATCATGATCATGCTGATCACCCTCATGGCTCAGGTCTATTCGGCTGGTTGCGCAATCTTTACGGTGGCCACTCACACAGCGTGGCAGACAAGATTGATGATGCCATGGAGTCTAACGAGCGCGGCATCTGGGCGCTCAAGATTTCTCTCATCGGCCTTAGCGTAACGGCGCTGTTTCAAGTTGTTGTCGTATTTTTTTCAGGGTCGGTTGCCCTGCTGGCAGACACCATTCACAACTTTGCCGACGCGGCCACGAGTATCCCCCTATGGATTGCCTTCGCGCTGGCGCGACGCGGTGCAAGTCGACGCTTCACCTACGGCTACGGCAAGACGGAAGACATCGCCGGTGTAGCGATTGTGCTGGTCATTTTTGCCTCTGCCTGCGTCGCCGCTTATCAGTCAGTCATCAAGATTATTAATCCACAGCCGATGGAATATCTGGGCTGGGTGGCGGCTGCGGCAATCATCGGCTTCATCGGTAATGAACTCGTGGCAATATTTCGTATTCGGGTCGGCAAGGAAATCGGTTCGGCGGCATTGATTGCCGACGGGCAACATTCACGCGTGGACGGCTTTACCAGCCTCGCCGTACTCATCGGAGTGTTCGGCGTATGGGTCGGTTGGCCCATCCTCGATCCGCTGGTCGGCATCGCTATCACCATCGCTATCCTGTTCATCGTAAAAGATGCGGCCAAGTCTGTTTGGGCACGCTTGATCGACGGCATCGAGCCGGAGATCATCGCGGAAATAGAACATGCGCCTATGCATGTCGAGGGTGTACGCGAGGTCAACAAGGTGCGCGCCCGCTGGGTTGGCCATAGAGTTTACGCCGACCTGGAAATCGGTGTCGATCCAGACCTGCCGGTAAGCGCGGCGCATGCTATTACAGTGGCCGTCGAACAGTCACTGCGCGAACATGTGCGTACCTTCGGCGGTGCCGTGATACAAGTTGCCCCGGCCAAAAAGATTAGTCACTAATGGAAACATTCATCTTTCAGACTATGACATGATACGTCGTATTCGAATCCTGATTTTATTTTTAAACGTCAATGCCGTGCTGCTTGCGCCATTGGCATTTGCCGATCCCTACATACCCAGAAATCAGGCCGATATTCTTGAGCATCTGCCCTTCAAACCCGGGGATCCGTCGATGCGCGAATTACGTCAGCAGCGCACTGTGCTGGCACGCGCACCCGACAATGCGTTGTTGGCCGCGCAGAGCGCACGTGACTACATCAAGCAAGGGCGCGCGCAGGGCGATCCACGCTACTTCGGCTATGCACAGGGGGCGCTCAACCCTTGGTGGCACCTGGAAAATCCACCGTCCGACATTCTGTTTCTGCGCGCGACGTTGCGCCAGACCAGCCATGATTTTAACGGTGCCCTTGCCGACCTGGACCGTCTGCTCGCACAGCATCCGGACAATCTGAACGGCTGGCTTGCACGCGCCATTATCTTGCAGGTGCGCGGTGATTATGGCGAGGCAAAAAAGAGTTGCGCGCCATTACTGCAAAATAGGAGTTTGCAACTCATGGCGCAGTCCTGCATCAACAGCGTTGCCAGCTTCGACGGCGCCGCGCAGGCTAGTTATAATGCGTTACACAGCACATTGCAAAACGTGCGCAAGCCTACGCCCGAAGATCGTCAGTGGGCGCTGACAATATTGGCGGACATCGCGGTGCGCACCGGCCAGGCGGCGCTGGCCGAACAGCATTTTAACGATGCCCTCGCCCTGGGGCGCGATAATTGGCTGCTCGGGGCGTACGCGGACTTTCTGCTTGATCAGCATCGTCCAATGGAAGTTATCGAATTACTCAAGGACGAGGTCAATGTGGACAATCTGCTGTTGCGCCTGACGCTCGCCGAACAAGCGGTGAATGCGCCGACGCTGTCGAAGCATGTTGTGATGCTACGCGAGCGTTTTGCGGCAAGCCGCCTGCGCAACGATATGCGCCATCGGCGCGAAGAAGCCCGCTTTACCTTGCATATCCTTCACGAACCCCGGCAAGCCCTGAAACTCGCACAGGAAAATTGGGCCGTGCAACGCGAACCCGAGGATGCGCGTATTTTGCTGGCCGCGGCCCTCGCCGCCGAAGACCGGCGCGCCGCGCAGCCGGTATTGGAATTTATCGCACGCAATCAACTGGAAGATGTATACCTCGAAGCCCTCGTCAAACAAGTCGAGGCCTTATCTAAGTGAAATATTTGTGGTTAGCGCTTATCGCTTTTTTTCTGTGCGCCGCCCCGGCTTACGCCCACAAACCGAGCGACAGTTATTTACGCTTAAGTGTCCATGACAACCGCATTCAGGGCCAGTGGGACGTGGCGCTGCGCGATCTTGATTATGCCATCGGCCTCGATAAAAACGATGATCGCGCGATAACCTGGGGCGAGTTACAGGAACGCCAGACAGCGGTCGCTGAATATGTATTACCGCGTCTCACGGTCACTGCGGACGGTGCGAAGTGCACGAGCAACGCCACTGGCCAGTTAGTCGACAATCACACCGACGGTGCTTACGCAGTGCTACGCTTCGTCGCGGATTGTCCCCGGCCACCGCTCAAACTGGAACTGAATTACAGCCTGTTTGCCGACCTCGACCCGCAACATCGTGGACTGTTACGCCTGGATTATAAAGGCCAGACGCGCACCGCCATCTTCGGCCCTGATCAGCCCCGTCAGGAATTTAAACTAGGCACGCTCACGCCTTGGCAGCAATTCGTGGACTTCGCGCGCGAGGGGGTCTGGCATATCTGGATTGGCTATGATCACATTCTATTTCTAATCGCCCTGCTCTTACCTTCTGTGCTGCGACGTCGGCGCGAACAACTTGCCTGGCGCTGGGAGGCTGTCACTGCATTCCGGCCGGCACTGTGGAACGTATTGAAGATTGTCACCGCATTTACGCTTGCCCATTCGATTACCTTAAGCCTAGCCGCCTTGGGAGTCATCAATTTACCGTCGCGACTGGTGGAGTCGGTGATTGCCGCCTCGATTGTGGTCGGTGCCTTGAATAATATTTATCCGGTAGTCATAAACAGATTGTGGATGGTGGCGTTTTTCTTCGGGCTGATCCACGGCTTCGGGTTTGCCAGCGTGCTCGTAGATTTGGGCCTGCCGCAGAATGCCTTATTGCTTGCGTTGGTGGGCTTTAATGTTGGTGTGGAGATCGGCCAGCTCGCCATCGTTGCGGTATTCCTGCCGCTCGCGTTCGGGCTGCGCCGCTCGTGGTTTTATCAGCGCATCGTGCTGGTACTAGGTTCCGCGATCATCGCGCTGGTGGCTCTGACATGGATGCTGGAGCGAATATTTAATTTCAAGGTGTTGCCGTTTTGATAGGCAATCAATCCAGCGTTATGTTATGCGCTGCTGCCTTGAGCAAACCGCGTCGGCATTATTTTTATCGCTGCCGACCATCTAGAACGGCTCATAAGCCCATCGCGTTACAGACTTGATTTTCTTGAAAAATGCACTTAGTAATTACGAACGATAAATATAAATGCCGCTAACTGACATCGCATACCTCGCTATCCTCATCTTCGCGGCCGCCGTGCTCTATTCCTCCGTTGGGCACGGGGGCGCATCGGCCTACATCGCGGCAATGGCCTTGCTGGGTGTGGCACCCGAGGTGATGAAGCCGACGGCCCTGGTGCTGAATATACTGGTGGCCAGTATTGGTACCGTCCGCTTCGCACAGGCAGGTTATTTTTCGTGGCGGGCGCTGTGGCCGTTTCTGGCCGGGTCGATGCCGCTGGCGTTTATCGGCGGGGCGATCACCCTGCCGGGCGGGGCGTATAAAGTAGTGGTAGGCGTAATTCTATTATTTGCCGCTGTCTGGCTGGCCTTACCTGAGCGGGTAAAATCAGAACGCCCTTCGCGCTTTCCACTCATACCCATTGCACCCGCCATCGGTGTCGGGGGGGTGATCGGCTTGTTGTCCGGCCTTACGGGAACCGGCGGGGGCATCTTCCTCAGTCCGCTACTCATCTTCAGCCACTGGGCCAGGATGCGCGAGAGTGCCGGGGTGTGTGCGCCGTTTATTCTGGCGA
>JBDSOT010000173.1:0-3920 GCA_039914705.1 Gammaproteobacteria bacterium
GATCCGCAATCGCCGTTTGTGACAAGTGGCATACGCATCGGCACGCCAGCGGTAAGCACGCGCGGATTTAAAGAGGCGGATGTGCGCGAACTGGCCACCTGGATTTGCGATGTGTTGGATGATGTAAAAAATAAATCCACCGTTACGCGTGTCAAGCAGCAGGTGCTGGAGATTTGCCGGCGCTTGCCGGTGTATAGGCGATAAATGTCGCTGTGTCGGCAGTGTAGGTTTTACTGTTTTACGTTTTTGGAATAATCAGGTTTTACAAGAGACCGAGGCAGTGAAGGCGGTTATCTCAGAGGTTTTATGCTGTTTGTTTCCGGCGCCCCCACCCTAGCCCTCCCCCGAAATGGGGGAGGGGATTAAACCATTATTGCCAGATTGCCAGATTGCCAGAAGTGCGAAGTGCGATTTACGTAGCGTCAGGTTAATGATCGCTTTGTATAAAACCACTGTACCAGTCCCCTCCCCCATTTCGGGGGGAGGGCTAGGGTGGGGGTAACGTGATGAACCACAATGCCAGAACATTAAGAAGCAATCCAACGGACGCGGAAAAGTTGCTATGGAAACATCTACGTCTGCGGCAGCTTCATGGATATAAATTCCGCAGGCAATTTCCGTTGGGTTCTTATATTGTAGATTTCGTATGCCTCGAAGCAAGGTTAGTCATTGAAGTAGATGGCGGACAGCATATTGAACAAAGTATGCAGGATGAACGAAGAACTGAATGGCTGAGGCAACAAGGTTTTACTGTTTTACGTTTTTGGAATAATCAGGTTTTGCAGGAGACCGAGGCGGTGAAGGTGGTTATTTCCGAGGCTTTATGTTTGCTCCTAGCACCCCACCCTAGCCCTCCCCCGTCAAGGGGGAGGGTACGTACACCTTCTCTCCCGAGATGGGGGAGGGGACTTGCGTAATCTCTCCCAAGGTGCGGGAAAAGTTTTACCTCATCCGGTTCCGGGTAAGCGAGGCTAACTCCAATGCGCTGCCCATTCTGCGTTGCCCCTGACACCAAGGTAATCGATTCGCGTCTGGCGAACGAGGGCGATCATGTGCGTCGCCGCCGCGAGTGTTTGACCTGTGGCGAGCGCTTCACCACTTATGAATCAGCGGAGCTGTCCATGCCCCGTATCGTCAAGCGCGATGGGATGCGCGTGCCGTTCGATGAGGCCAAGCTGCGCGCCGGCATGATGCACGCCCTGCAAAAACGTTCAGTGCCCACCGAGCGTATCGAGGCGGCCATCAACCGCGTCATGCATCGTCTGCGCGCCAGCGGCGAGCGCGAGGTGAAGTCGCGCCGCGTCGGTGATTTGGTGATGGACGAATTACGCGGCCTCGACCAGGTGGCCTATGTGCGCTTCGCCTCCGTTTATCAAAGCTTTAAAGACGTCAGTGCGTTTCGTGATGAAATCGACCGGCTTGAGAATGGCATCTCCGCGGAAACGAAGGAGCTACAGCTTCCCTTGATTCCTCCAGAACCCGATAAAAAATCCTGATGACGGCCGCCGATCACGAATACATGGCACACGCCCTGCGCCTGGCCGAGCGCGGACTCTACACCGCGCACCCCAATCCCCGCGTCGGCTGTGTGTTAGTAAAGGACGACACAATTGTCGGTGAGGGTTGGCATCGGCGTGCGGGCGAACCGCATGCGGAAATCCATGCCCTGCGCGAGGCCGGTGAAGCTGCGCGCGGCACCACGGCGTATGTCACGCTGGAGCCGTGTTGTCATAAAGGGCGCACGCCGCCCTGCACCGAGGCCCTAATTGCAGCGGGCGTTAAACGCGTGGTCGTCGCCATGCTTGATCCGAATCCGCGCGTGGCGGGCCAGGGCTTAAAGCAATTAATGCAAGCTGGCATCGAGGTGAGCAGCGGCATCTTGCAGGCGCAGGCCGAGACGCTGAATCGCGGGTTCAGCATGCGCATGCTGCATCAGCGGCCCTTTGTGCGCTGCAAACTTGCCATGAGCCTGGACGGACGTACCGCGCTCGCCAACGGCAAGAGCCAATGGATTACCGGCCCCGAGGCGCGCGCGGATGTGCAGCGTTTGCGCGCCCGCAGCGGCGCGATCATGACCGGTATCGGCACGGTGCTGAGCGATGATCCCTCATTGACGGTACGCGCGGAGTATTTAACGCCCGAGGGTATCGGTTTCGACACGGATGGATTGCAGGCGGTTGAGATTCGTCAACCGTTGCGCGTGGTGCTCGATTCGAAGCTGTGCATGCCAAGGCAGGCGCACATGCTGGGATTGCCGGGCCGTACCTTGATCGTTACGAGCGCGCCGGGTTCGGCAGATACCACATCACAGATATATAAGGAATGGGCAGCGCTTGAAGTCGCTGTCGTGGCCTTGCCAGGCACGGCGGCGGGCGTGGATTTATCCGCCGTGTTACAGCACCTGGCAACGCAATATGAAATCAATGACGTCTTGCTGGAGGCCGGCTCTATCTTGAGCGGCGCAATGCTGCGCGCCGGACTGATCGACGAATTAGTGCTCTATGTCGCGCCCCTATTATTGGGTGACGATGCGCGCGGATTATTTCATTGGCTGCCCGGTCTGGAGGATATGCAAGATCGCATCAAACTCGAGATTGATGAGCTGCGCGCCGTAGGCGGCGATTGGCGCGTTACCGCACGAATGATCGTGCAAAAGTAGTCCATGCGTTGCGCCTAAATATTGAACTTTTACTAAATCTAACCCGCAGCCACAGTACTTGCAATCCGGCAAGTCAGGGAGCAGGATAAAACTTGTAGGACTGCTTGCAGTAGAAATACCCTGAGCTAAAACCTACGACTGCCGCGCACCGTGAAAAATATTTTGACGCGGCAGCCAACCAGTATTGCAGGAGGTTCGATATGAATTTAAATAAATATATTGCGTATCATGATACGGTCGGAAATTGCGATGGCCATGAACACCTGGTGGCCCATAATTTAAATCGTATTTACCGTGCCCTGGACGCTCGCATAGGCCAGCTCCTCGTGGTCGGCAAAGAGGACGCTTATGATCCCGATAAATACGACGAGGTCATGCGCGGGGTGTGGCGGGATTGGGGCAATACCTGGGGCAATAAAAAAGAGGCGCTGCTGGATCTGACCGATGGGCAAATCGAGCGTTATGTAGAGGGCGTATGCGCGCAGCACACGGTAATCGTGTGTGCGAAAAATGTCTGCGCTGAGTACGCGTTAAATGAGCTTGCCAGATAGCGCCGCGTAAGCAGCCTTTTCTCTAAACCTTGCGCTGAGCCTGATTACAGGCCGTCACTAGCGCGGCGACATTATGCGGCGCGCGTCATACAGGGTAAGATGGCGTTTTTTCAGCGAGCGCCTTCCAGCCCGTGTTTACCGGAATTATCGAGTCTATCGGCACCCTTGTAAGCTTGGAGCGCCACGGCAATGATGCGCGTTTGCGCATGGCAAGCGGCAAGCTCGATCTTGGCGGCGTGCGCGTCGGCGACAGCATAGCCGTCAGCGGCGTGTGCCTTACCGTCACCGATTTATACGGCGACGGTTTTTGCGTCGATGTCTCGCACGAAACCCTATCCTGCACGACCTTTTCCGACCTGAAAACGAATGCACACGTTAATCTGGAAAAATCACTCACGCCCAGCACACCGCTCGGTGGTCATTGGGTAAGCGGTCATGTGGACGGTGTGGGCACTGTCGTCAAGCGCTATGCGGACGGCCAATCGCTACGCCTGAACATTAAAGTGCCGGATGTGCTGGCCCGCTATATCGCCAGCAAAGGCTCGATCTGCATGGACGGCGTGAGCCTCACGGTAAATGCGGTGAGCGGGGCCGAATTCGAGGTGAATCTGATACCCCATACCCTGCGGGAGACTACCCTGGATAATTTGGCCGTGAGTGACCAAGTTAATATCGAGGTGGATATTATTGCGCGTTATCTGGAGCGTCTG
>JBDSOT010000054.1:0-29304 GCA_039914705.1 Gammaproteobacteria bacterium
ATTGTTATTCATAGATATAGTAGTTCTGTCTTGATGCCTTCAATACCTCCAATACAATCACATACCGTTTTCAGCACAAGGAATCGCTCCAGTCATTCTGTTAAAGTACCCGGCACCTTCAATAAGCCTTCACTTTATTGCCCATGAATACCAAACCACACCGCGACACGATCTTCGTGGAAGATGCCGTGATCCTCAGCCATCAGGCCTATGCCGGGGATCAGTACATTTTGCGTGTGCAGGCCCCGCAGTGTGCCGCACATGCCAAACCGGGTAGCTTCGCTCATATAAGCTGCGGCCTGGCTTTGCCGATGCGCCGCCCGCTTTCGATCATGCGCGTCGATGCCGACGCGGGCTGGGTGGAGTTTTTGTACAAGATTTTAGGTGAGGGCACGCGGCTATTAGCAATGCGGGAGGTTGGCGATTCCATAAGCCTGATGGGGCCGATCGGCATGCCGTTTGTGCCGCATCCTGACAAACCGCGCGCGTTGTTGATCGGCGGTGGCGTGGGCATTCCGCCCATGGTGTTCATCGCCGATGTGCTGCGCAATTTAGTTAGTTATCGGCCCTTTGTCATTATGGGTTCCGAGGTTCCCTTTCCCTTCACCGCGCGGCCCTCGCGCTTTGTGGTACCGGGCATGCCGGACGGGGTGATTGCGGCGATGCCGTTAATGGAAGAGTGGGAAATTCCGAGTCGGCTGGCAAGCTTGCAGGGTTATCCGGGGTGCTTCGAGGGTTATGTCACGGAGCTGGCGCGCGCGTATCTTGATGCCTTGACTCCCGCACAACGCGCAGAGATTGAGATATTCACCTGCGGCCCGACACCGATGCTCAAGGCCGTGGCAAAACTGGCACGCGACTATGACTTACCGTGTCAGGTGTCACTTGAGGAATTCATGGCCTGCGCGGTGGGCGGTTGCGCGGGATGTACGGTGTTGGTACAAACCCCGCGCGGCCCGGCCATGAAGCGCGTATGTGTGGACGGGCCGGTGTTCGAGGCGGCTAGTATCATCGGTTTCGAATAGCCTGAAAATTGCACCCGCCTTTTACATGTAAAAATCTAATAGTGGTCTGCGATTAATTTTCTGTTTAGTGATCCTGCGTATCCAGCAACGTCATACCGTCCAGTTTTGCATTTAGCTTTCCTACACCGTCCTTGTCGCCGAGTTTGATCATCAGGCGCACCTCGTTGGCCGAATCGGCGTAGCGAATCGCATCTTCCTGGCTTATATGGCCGTTTATAAACAGCTCATACAAGGCCTGATCGAAGGTCTTCATGCCGGCCTCGGTGGAGCGCGTCATCAGCGATTTCAGTTCATGCACCTCGCCCTTCAGGATTAAGGTGGCCGCGAGCGGTGTGTTTATCAATATCTCAATGGCGGCGCGGCGACCCTTGCCGTCCGGCGTCGGGATCAGGCGCTGTGCGATGATGGCCTTGAGGTTCAGGGATAAATCCATGAGCAATTGCGAGCGCCGCTCTTCGGGAAAGAAATTAATGATGCGGTCGAGCGCCTGATTGGCACTGTTGGCATGCAGCGTCGACAGACATAAATGCCCGGTTTCGGCGAAGGCAATGGCGTGCTCCATGGTCTCGCGTGCACGAATTTCACCGATCAGGATTACGTCCGGTGCCTGCCGCAAGGTATTCTTCAGCGCCATCTCGAATGAATCGGTATCAACGCCCACTTCGCGCTGGGTAACGATGCAGCCTTGATGTTGATGAACAAACTCAATCGGATCTTCGATGGTAATAATATGGCCTGCGCTATTTTGATTGCGGTGGCCGACCATAGCCGCGAGCGATGTGGACTTACCGGAACCTGTCGCGCCCACAAAGATCACCAGGCCGCGTTTGGTCATCGCGATTTCTTTAATAATCGGCGGCAGGTTCAAGTCATCCAGCTTGGGAATAATGCTCTCGATCTTGCGCAACACCATACCCACACTATTGCGTTGCTGAAAGATATTGACGCGAAAGCGGCCTATGCCCGTTGGGCTGATCGCAAAATTACACTCGCGGGTTTCCTGAAAATCCTTGCGTTGCTCCGCATTCATTATGCTGAACGCAACCTCGCGTGCCTGGTCTGCTGTCAGCACAGTTTGGGAAACCGGCGTGAGCTTTCCATGAATTTTTATGCTGGGCGGAAAGCCTGCGGTGATAAATAAATCGGAGCCATTCTTCTGCACCATGAGTTGCAGCAGGGAATTAAAATCCATGTCATGTCCGCCTTTTTTATTTGAAGTTTATTTGAAATATTCTTTATTCATGGCACGCATGCGCGCCTCGGCCTTGTCCACCTGCCCTTTGCGCACCAGTTCTTGCAGACATTGATCGAGCGTCTGCATGCCGATGGCCTGGCTGGTTTGGATCGCGGAGTACATCTGCGGCACCTTGTTCTCGCGGATCAAGTTGCGGATCGCCGGGGTGCCGATCATGATCTCGTGCGCGGCAATGCGCCCGCCGCCGGTCTTTTTCAGCAATGTCTGTGAGATTACCGCGCGCAGCGATTCGGACAGCATCGAACGCACCATGTCTTTTTCCGCCGCTGGAAACACATCAATAATACGGTCAATGGTCTTGGCCGCCGAACTGGTGTGCAAGGTGCCGAATACCAGATGGCCGGTCTCGGCTGCCGAGAGCGCCAGCCGTATGGTTTCAAGATCGCGCATCTCGCCCACCAGAATAATATCCGGGTCTTCGCGCAGGGCCGAGCGCAGGGCCTCGCTGAATCCCAAGGTATCGCGATGCACCTCGCGCTGATTGATCAGGCACTTCTTGCTCTCGTGCACAAATTCAATCGGATCTTCAATGGTTAAAATGTGCGCGTGTTCGCTTTCATTCTTGTAATTAATCATCGCCGCCAGCGTGGTGGATTTACCCGAACCGGTCGGGCCGGTCACCAGCACAACGCCGCGCGGCACATCGGTAATCTCCTTGAATATCGGTGGGCAGCCCAGGTCTTCCAACGAGAGTATCTTCGAGGGAATGGTGCGAAACACCGCGCCGGCCCCGCGATTTTGATTGAAGGCATTGACACGGAAACGCGCCAAGCCGGGAATCTCGAAGGAGAAATCGGTCTCGTAGAATTCCTCGAAATCCTTGCGCTGCCGGTCATTCATGATGTCGTAGACCATCGCATACACGCCCTTGTGATCCAGGCTGGGCAGATTAATGCGGCGAATATCGCCGTCCACTCGTATCATCGGCGGCAGCCCGGCGGACAGATGTAAGTCAGAGGCCTTGTTCTTGACGCTAAAACCCAGTAGTTCGGAAATATCCATAAATATCCTTAATTTTTAATTATCGTAATGACTTATGCCAATGCGGCAGCTGATTTAAACTGTTAGCAGACTCGCCTCCTTAATAAAATACGGCCTAACCATGGACACGAACGCCTCTATTCAAACCCGGCTGATCGCTGTGCGCGAGCGCATCGCGCAGGCTGAACTGCGTTTTGGCCGGGAACCGGGCGCGGTCCAACTACTTGCAGTCAGCAAAACCTTCTCTGTTGAATGCATACTCGGTGCCATCCGGGCCGGGCAACAGCAATTTGGCGAAAATTATTTTCAGGAGGCGCAGGAGAAGATTGCCGACGGTAGACTAAGCGCGGCGGCTGTGGAATGGCATTATATCGGCCCCGTGCAGGGCAACAAGGCCGCCAGGATCGCATGCGTCTTTGATTGGGTGCATACGGTGGATAAACCAGCCATCGCCGAACGTCTCAATCAGCAGCGCCCCGCGCATCTACCACCGCTGAATATCTGTTTGCAGGTCAACGTCAGCGCGGAATCCACCAAGGGCGGCGTAAGCCTGGATCAATTACCCGGTCTGGCTGTGGCAATGCTTGATTTGCCGCGCCTGCGCCTGCGCGGGTTAATGGCCATCCCTAAACCCGCTGCGGATTTTGCGCAGCAACGCCTGCCCTTTCGCGCACTGCGCAAGGCCTTCGACCAATTGCGCGCCACCGGCTTGGCCCTCGATACCCTGTCCATGGGCATGTCGGATGATCTGGAGGCAGCGATTGCCGAGGGCGCGACGCTGGTCCGTGTGGGCACCGCCATCTTCGGCGCACGTCAGGCGTCAGAGGTTTTGTAAGAGTCCGGTAATTAACACGAAGTCGTGCCGGGTGCCGGCTCGCGCTTAGTCTTTTTTGTGTCAATGCGCTAAACTTCAGGGTAAGCATGGACAGAAAAATGAAAAATACTCACATCGCCTTTATCGGCGGCGGAAACATGGCAAGCAGCCTTATAGGCGGTCTAATTGCTGATGGTTGTGCGGCGCACAATATCTGGGTTGCCGATCCGGATGCCGCCAAACTGGCGGAGCTGAAGGCGCGTTTTTCGGTAAACACCACGCACTCCAATCAACAAGCCGCAGCGCAAGCACAGACTGTGATCCTCGCCGTTAAGCCGCAGGCCTTGCGTGCTGTGGCCCAGGACCTGGCCGCTACGGTGAAACACTATAAACCGCTGGTGATTTCGATTGCCGCCGGCCTCCGCATATCTAGTATCGATGCGTGGTTAGGCGGCGCGGCTGCCATTGTGCGGGCCATGCCCAACACCCCCGCATTAGTACAAAGCGGGGCGACTGCTTTATATGCCAATGCATTGGTTTCCGCTGACCAGCACGGTCTCGCCGAATCAATCCTGCGCGCCGTCGGTATGGTTTTATGGCTGGATGACGAGGCGCAGATGGACGCCGTCACTGCGCTGTCGGGCAGCGGCCCGGCGTATTTTTTTCTGGTGATGGAGGTGCTGGAGAATGCGGCGGTACGATTAGGCCTGGCGCGTAATGATGCGCGCCTGCTTACCTTGCAGACTGCCTTTGGTGCCGCCAAGATGGCCCTAGAGAGCGCAGAACATAGCGCCGCGCTACGCGCACGGGTGACATCAAAGGGCGGCACCACGGAACGCGCCGTTCAGGTATTACAGGAAGGCGGCATCCAGGACTTGTTCGACGAAGCGTTGCAAGCGGGACGTGCGCGCTCCGATGAGCTTGCAATATTGTTGGGGGCTGCATAATGGGCGGGGCTTATTTCAGCAATGCGGGCGTATTTCTGGTGCAGACCCTGTTCGGGCTATATATCCTGGCCGTGATGTTGCGGCTGTTGCTGCAAATGGTACGCGCCAGTTTTTATAACCCGCTCTCGCAGTTTCTGGTGAAAATTACCAATCCTGTCCTGGTGCCGTTGCGGCGCATCATTCCCGGTATTGCGGGGTTTGATGTGGCATCTCTGCTGTTACTGCTGGCCTTGCAATTATTGCAACTGGTGTTGATAGCACTGATGCTGGATCAAGGTCTCAGTATCGGCGGTTTAGTGGTGTTGGCCATTGCCAAATTGATTGGCTTGCTGGTCAATGTGTTTTTTTTCTCGATCCTGATTCAGGTAATTTTGAGCTGGGTGCGTCCGGGCGATGACAGCCCTGTGAGCGCGCTGATCTATAGTCTGAACGAACCCTTGCTGGGACCGGCCCGCCGCCTGTTGCCGGCGATGGGGGGCTTTGATTTATCGCCGATCCTGGTGATGATCGGCTTGCAGTTGACATCCCTGTTAGTGGTTGCCCCGCTAACCGACTTGGCCTTGAGGCTGATGAGCTAGCTGTCCCGGCGCACCACACACTCTAAATCCACTGACTCTCCTCACCCTCGGGTACTTATCGCACTTAGCCTTCGCATAGCGATAAATTTGCTGAACCGCGTAACGTGATTATGGTCAATAGTCTTATACGGCTGTGCATTAAATCTGCGTTAAACAAGCCCTTGTCTGGCTAATTTCTTGAGGAAAGGCAATGCCTATTGATGAGCGTAATGCTGGCTTTATCGTAGAAAGTGTAAGCGAAGATGGCCGCCCGTTCCGGCCGAGCGATTGGGTAGAACGTATTTCATCGCAACTGGCCAGCTACGGCGTAGATCACCGCCTGCATTACGCCGACAGCGCGCACCCCTGCACGATTGAGGGTGCCAAGTGTCTGTGCGTGAAAAAGATATTGAAGGAGGAAAATCCTGCCGCCTATCAGTTCATCCTGAAATTTGCGGCGGATAATCAGTTGCGCGTACTCGAAGACCGGCGCAGCTATTTACCGGACACCTCAGGGGATCGCCGCTCTGATGCCCGCGGCGAACGGCGTTCTTCGCATTCGTAGGGTAGGCATTGCCCACCTTGAATCTAACCTTGTAAATGTTGGTGGGCGATGCCCACCCTACCATACTAAACCTCGGCCAGATCGCCGCGCTGCTCCAGCCAATTTTTGCGATCGGGGGCGCGCTTCTTGGCGAGCAACATATCCATCAGGCCATTGGTGTTATCACCGGCACTCACGGTAAGTTGGATCAGGCGTCGCGTCTCCGGGTCGATGGTAGTAACGCGTAATTGCTGCGGGTTCATTTCCCCCAGCCCCTTAAAGCGCTGCACGCTCACCTTACCCTTAATATTTTCGGCGGCAATGCGGTCCAGTATGCCGCGCTTCTCTGCGTCATCCAGGGCATAAAATATTTCCTTGCCGACATCAATACGGTAGAGCGGCGGCATTGCGACATGGGCGTGGCCGGCTGCGACCAAGGCAGGAAAATGGCGCACGAATAATGCGCATAACAGTGTGGCGATGTGCGCGCCATCGGAGTCGGCATCGGCGAGGATGCAGACTTTCCCATAGCGCAGACCGCTAAGATCATCGGAACCTGGATCAACACCGATGGCCACCGCGATATCGTGCACCTCCTGCGAGGCCAACACCTCGCCGGATGCGACCTCCCAGGTATTCAATATCTTGCCGCGCAGAGGCATGATGGCCTGAAATGTGCGATCGCGCGCCTGCTTGGCAGAACCGCCCGCCGAATCGCCTTCAACTAAAAATAATTCAGTGCGCGCCGTATCCTGCGAGGTGCAATCAGCGAGCTTGCCGGGCAAGGCCGGACCGCTGGTGATCTTTTTGCGCACCACATTCTTGGTGGCACGCATGCGTCCTTGCGCATTATTGATCGCAAGCTCGGCAAGGCGCTCGCCCATCTCGGTGTGCTGATTAAGCCACAGGCTGAAGGCGTCTTTGGTCACGCCCGAGACAAACACTGCGCACTCGCGTGACGATAAACGTTCCTTGGTCTGCCCGGAAAACTGCGGGTCTTGCAGCTTGACGGACAGAATGTAACTGCACTTATCCCACACGTCCTCGGGGATTAATTTGACGCCGCGCGGCAACAGATTGCGAAATTCGCAAAACTCGCGCATTGCCTCGGTAAGACCTCCCCGCAAACCATTGACATGCGTGCCTCCCAAGGTCGTCGGGATCAGGTTGACGTAACTCTCGGTGGTCATCTCGCCGCCCTCGGGCAACCATGCAAGCGCCCAGTCGGCGGCCTCGCTATTGCCTTGCAGGCTGCCGATAAACGGCTCGGCGGGCAAGATGGTCGCGCCCTTCAATTCGTCCAGCAAATACGCCTTGAGGCCGTCTTCGTAGCGCCACTCGTCAATCTCCCCGGTGGCTATATCGGTAAATTTAACGTACAGGCCCGGACATAAGACGGCCTTGGCGCGTAACACGTGTTTGAGGTGGGTGAGGGAAAATTTCGGCGTGTCGAAAAATTTCGCATCGGGCCAGAAGCGAATGGTGGTGCCGGTTACTGGTTTGGCTACCGCGCCGATGACGGTGAGTTCGGAAAGCTTATCGCCCGAGGCGAAGGCCATCTGGTATTCCTTGGCACCGCGCCGCACGCGGACTTCCAGCCGTTTGGACAAGGCATTGACCACGGAGATACCAACGCCGTGCAGGCCCCCTGAAAACTGGTAACTCTTGTTGGAAAATTTACCGCCTGCGTGCAGTCGGGTGAGGATAACCTCGACGCCGGAGACACCCTCTTCGGGATGGATGTCCACCGGCATGCCGCGACCATCGTCGCGCACCTCCAGCGAACCGTCCCCGTGCAAACTCACTTCGATGCGGCCGGCATGTCCGGCAATGGCCTCATCGACGCTATTGTCGATGACCTCCTGAGCCAGATGATTGGGGCGCGAGGTATCCGTGTACATGCCCGGGCGCCTGCGCACCGGATCGAGTCCGGTTAATACCTCGATCGCGGCGGCATCGTAGACTTGGCTCATGGATTAAATAGACCTCAAGGACAAACGTGAGTATGGATTAATCGCTCAAGTTCGGTATGTGCTGAGGATAGCGAATGCGATCCAGTATCTGTTTTGGTTTGAGCGGTAATAAGTTGGTGCCGCACATGTAGTTTGCCAATTCCTTGCGGTAGGCGTTGGTGCCATTTCTGGGTACGCTCTGCCACTCCGGGGTCTTGTTTATATAGAAGCTCGCGTCTGATGCCCCGTAGGCATACACCTTGTACTCGTCGAATCCGCAGCGCATACCCTCGCGCAGCACATTCTTGGCCCCGGAATCGGACTTGATAACGGTGGTGTAAGTTATCACGTTATCTTCGCCGAGCATGATCGTTTTACCGTCGATAAAAAACTCGAAGTCGGCATTAGTCATCTGAATATCAACGGGCAACAAATCTTCATCGCGCGGATAATTGGGCAATGCCTTGACAGCCTCTTTCCAGGCTGCGGGTTCGTCGAATTCATATTCAAATTCAGCCGGCGCGGCGAGCAGTGCTGAGCTTACTGCGGTGGCGACGAATACCAATACGATGCGCGAAAATTTGTTAACCATTGAGTTTTTCCTGCCCATATCAATCCAGATCGACCAGCAAGGCCTCGCGTACATTATCCGGAATGGGGTCGACCTGATAACAATAGGCCGGATGTTCGACGCCCATACCGATGGCCGCACCCGTCTTGGCGGCGGTAATCATTTCCGGTGTTAACTCAAAGCGCAGAAAATGCACCGAGGCGGTCTTTTTTTCGTTGGAGCGCTTGATGTCTTCGTCGGCAATCCCCCACACATGATCAAAACCATCAATCTTGACCCACAGCCGGTCTTCGATATTGGCCATTTTCGCCAGCGCTACCTTACGCTCTTCGATGTCATCGTACTCAAGCATGAACGTGGCCTTCCAGTTGCCACCGTCCGGAATCAATGAGTTGTAGGCGACCATCTCTATGGTGATTTCTTCCGGCTCGAAGATGCGCTCGGCGCGCAGAATCTCCTGGATCTGGTAATGCATAGTGAGCCGGTCTTCGAAGTGCAACCTTGCGTTAGGACCCAGGGCGATCTGGCGGATTTTTTTATGCTCCATGAGCTTGACGCGAAAATCGGGGCGGATGCGCGCGTATTGCTCCAGCGAATACAGCATGTCGTGGCTCAGCTTTTCCATGGCTTACTCCTTATGCCCATGTTCCAGATCGACAATTGATTTATCGGTAAACAGATAGTCGCGCAAGTGCTTATCGAATACCGGATCGCGGCGGCGCACCCATTCGAGCACCATCGCGGCATGCTCTTTTTCTTCATTCATATTATGGGTCAGGATGGCGCGCAGTTCGTTATCCTTGCAGGCATCCGCACGCTGAGCATACCAGTCTACCGCCTCCAGCTCTTCCATCAGCGACTCTATTGCGCGATGCATGTCGCGCGTGCCACTGCTGAGTTCGTCTACCGGCTCGTGATAACCTTCGTGTGCCATATTATCTCCCTTAATTTCCGCAGCGCGCGCATGACGCATGCTGCATTGTTCAAATATTGTAAGCGATGCGCAACAACGTCAGCGGATGAGTGGGTATGCTGCCATCGGCCAAACCATTCCCCAGATGATGACCGGCGATCGGACAATCGCTGGTGTAATAATCGGGTGCCGCTTTTTTAATGCGCTCGACCACCGGCTTGCCGATCTTCATCGAGATTTCGTGATACTCACTCTTCACGGCATAGGTACCGTCATGCCCGGAGCAGCGTTCGATGGTGTCCACCTGCGTGTCAGGCACCAGCTCCATGATCTCGCGCGTCTTCATGCCGATGTTCTGCACACGCTGATGACAGGCGACATGATAAGACACCTTGCCCAGCGGTTTTTTGAAATCCAGTTTGAGTTTGCCGCTGCGATGGCGCAGTTGCAGGTATTCAAACGGATCAAAGATGGCATCGCGCACCTTGATAACCTCGGGGTCCTCCGGGAAGATCATCGGTAATTCCTGCTTGAACATCAATACGCAGGACGGCACCGGCGCAATAATATCCCAACCTTCATCGATGAGTTTGGCCAGCACCGGAATATTGGCGTCCTTGGCGCGCGCAACGGCCTCCAAGTCGCCAAGTTCAAGCTTGGGCATGCCGCAACATTGTTCCTTTTCGGCCAGCCGCACGGGTATGCCGTTGTGCTCGAAGATGGCGATCAAATCTTCACCCAGCTGTGGCTCATTGTAATTGCCGTAACAGGTGGCAAACAGCGCGACCTTGCCCTGCGTATGCGGGGTAGGCTCAGCCGTTAGCGCGCCATTGCTGCGGGTGCGCGCAGACTCGCGCTTGCGCAATGTGGCGCTGTGATATTCGGGCAATACGGCGTCCGGGTGCACGCCCAGAACTTGGTCCATAATCTTGCGTACCGTTGGGTTTTTATTGCCCGCATTAACGGCCTGCACCACCACGGGAATGCTGGCGAGCTTGCCCACGGCGTCGGTGCTGGTGAGTATCTTGTCGCGCGTTTTAACATCGCCGTTATTAAATTTGACGGCCTTGCCGCGCAACATGAGATGGGGGAAATCCAGGTTGAACGGATGCGGCGGCACATACGGACACTTGGTCATGAAGCACAGGTCGCACAGATAGCAGTTGTCCACCACCTCCCAGTAAACCTTCTTATCCACACTGTCCAGTTCCAGGGTCGGCGATTCGTCGATGGCATCGAACAACACCGGGAACGAATTGCACAGATTAAAACAGCGGCGGCACCCGTGGCAGATGTCGAACACCCGCTCCATTTCCTTAAACATGGATTCTTCGTTGTAGAAATCGGGATTTTTCCAATCCAGGGGGTGACGAACGGGTGCTTCAAGGCTGCCTTCGCCACGGCCTTCGGTAGATACTGTCATGATGTTATCTCAAGAGACAAAAATAAACGGGGCATGGAGGGAATGCTGATGGTTCTTATCTGTGCGCATGCGCCAGACATAGAGGGGCCAGAAAACTGGCCCCATGGCTTCGTTGCAACTCAAAATAATAGCTTAGCCCAGGCTGTCGAGGGCCTTTTGGAAGCGGTTGGCGTGCGAACGCTCAGCCTTGGCCAGGGTCTCAAACCAGTCGGCGATCTCGTCAAAGCCTTCTTCGCGGGCGCTCTTTACCATGCCCGGATACATGTCCGTGTATTCATGTGTTTCACCGGCAATGGCGGCCTTTAAATTATCGGAGGTGGAGCCAATCGGCAGGTCGGTGGCTGGGTCACCGCAGGCCTCCATGTATTCCAGGTGGCCGTGCGCGTGGCCGGTTTCGCCTTCCGCCGTGGAGCGGAATACGGCGGAGACATCGTTATAACCTTCAACATCCGCCTTGGCAGCGAAATACAGGTAACGGCGATTGGCCTGCGACTCGCCGGCAAAGGCGTACTTCAAATTCTCGTGTGTTTTGCTACCTTTAAGTGCCATAAAAACATCCTCTCTGATTTGGTTTTGGATTTATAGAAAATTGCGTTAACGATGCGTTTAAGCCTAAATTTAGACAAAGTCTAAAAGTGAGACACTATACTGATATTTCAAAAGCAGTCAAGCAGGCCGACAGGCACATAGGTCAGGCTGCACCCCGTGTTTGCCGACTTTAAGTGGGCCTGAGAATCAATGTGCCGGTGTCTCCACCAGCAGCGCCCCGGTTGCGATCACAAAGGCGCGCACTATCAGAATAGCCTTGCCCTGGGCGCGGTGTTCCGCCCGATTGCCACCGCCTCGCAACAGCCTGCGTCCCGCTTGAATCTGCATAACGTAAAGCATGTAGAGTGTAAGCAGCAGGAGAAAATGTGTCCAGAGCAAATACGAGGTCAGTTCGCCTTCCTTGATCAGGCGGCGGTACCAGTCTTTGTTCAGGTACAGGTAAATCGGCATCATAATGTCGAATGCCATAATGCCCACCATGATGCCGATGTGCAGCCGACGCCAATGCGACCAGTAAAAACCGGCGAGCATTACAATATAGGTGGCGGCGGCAAACAGGACGGTACCGGCGATCATGCTTAATGCTAACACCTTTCCAGCCGCAAGATTAAGCGGCCGCGATCCTTGCGCGCCGTCTTGTCTGGCCTTGCGTAACTCTGCTAGAGTGCATTTCTTGCGTAGCGCTTCCTCTGCCGTCAGGTAAACCATGACCATCCCGCAACCCACAACCCCCACTCGTAATGTACCATCATCCAGCGCCAGCGTATTGATTGTCGTTGCGCTGCTGGCAGTCGTACTCAGTATTTATCAATGGTACGAACTCATACACCTGCGCACCTCCGGCGATACCCTGATTTGTTCATTCAACGCCACCTTCAATTGCGCCGGGGTCTGGAACTCAGCGCTCGCGGGCAGCGTGCATAAGCTTACCGGCATCCCCATCGTCGGCTGGGGTTTGGCGTGGAGCTTGGTCGTGCTTGTATTTTCCATAGCGCTGTTGCGTCAGGTACGAAAGTCTGCACCTGCCGGAGATGTCGTCTGGGGATTACGTCTGAGTGTCGGCGTCGGCGTTTTAGTGGCGTTGTTATTGCTGGCGTATAGCATCTATATAAAAATATTTTGCCCCACCTGCATTTTGTTTTATCTGTTAGTGGCGGTTGCCGCCTATCTGGTCTTCAGACGCATCGTCGCGCCCGCTAAAAATTGGGCGCAGCCCGCATTGCTCAGCGGGGGGCTGTTGCTGGTGGTGCTGGCCTTGCTACTGTACCCCGGACTCAATACACCGCGCGAGCAGCAAATCAGCGCTCAGCTGGAAATGCCGGCCGGCGAGGAAAAAGTGGTTCAGACCGCTGTTGTGACGACGCCCTTAGAGGAATTTCTCAATTCATTGCCGGTGGGCTTGCAGCAAGGGGTCAGCGATACATTGGCGCTTTATCGCAAGGCTTCAGTGATCGAGCTGGCTCCGGATGCCAAACGCATTACTTATGGCACGGCTGACGCCCCAGTGCATGTGGTCGAATGGACGGATATTCGCTGTCCGCATTGCAAAAACCTGGAGGCCGCACTGACCGAGATTCGCAGTATCAGCCCGCCTGGGTCATGGAGTCAGGAAACCCGCCACTACCCGCTCGACAGCCAGTGCAACTCCCAGGTTTCGCGCGCGGGCGACGGCACCAGTTGTCTGGCCGCCAAACTGGAAATCTGCCTGATCGGCTCACCCGACTTCGCGCGCGTGCGCTCCACTATGTTTGAGCATCAAGCCGAGTTAAACGTCGAGCGCATCTGGAACATCGCCACCAAAGACCCTGAGCGCCGCAAGACATTAGAGACCTGCGTGAATTCTCCAGCAACGGCTACCACCTTGAGCGCAGATATTGAGGCTGCCGGTAAACACGGAATTGAAGGCACCCCTTTGGTCGTTATTAACGGCCGCAAGGCCAGCGCCTTACCGGCGGCGATTTTGGGCCTTATTATGGCAAAGGGCCGTGACGACGACCCTGCGTTTTTAGTATTGCCTACACCGGATCCCGAAATCTTGCGCTAATGATCGACAACCACATCGCAGGCCCTCGACTTTTAACTGAACACTGTCATTTAATGGCACATTACTTGCTAATTAATTGCTATCTCAAGCTTAAGTTAAAACGTAAAAGGGGATTACCATGAATCGTATCAACACTGTAGTACTGGCACTCATTACCACAACCTGGGTAAATATAAGCTGGGCTGAACAACCGCTTGGCCTACCGCCAGTGCCGATCCCGGCAAATAATCCTCAAACTCCGGAAAAGATCGCCTTGGGGCAGGCCCTGTTTAACGACAAGCGCTTATCAGGCGATGGCACCGTCAGTTGCAGTAGCTGCCACAGCCCGGCTAAAGGATTCACGGATAACCAGGCCACATCAGAGGGTATTAATAAGAGCCGCGGTACCCGCAATGCGCCGACCGTACTCAATGCCGCTTATTATACCCATCAGTTTTGGGATGGCCGTCGTCCGAGCCTTGAGGCCCAAGCCAAGGACCCGCTTACAAATTCTATCGAGCACGGGCTCAAAGACCACGCCCAGGCAGTGGATATCATCCGTAAAGACGGCAGCTATCCCACACAATTTAAAAGTGTATTCGGCGTGGAACCCGACAAAATCACTATCGATCATGCGAGCATGGCGATAGCCTCTTTTGAGCGCACCCTTATAACGGGCGATTCACCGTTTGATCGCTATCAGTACGGCGGCGACAAGACGGCAATGTCTGCCGAGGCCGTGCGCGGATTAGAAGTATTCCGCGGGAAGGCAAAGTGCAGCGCCTGTCATACCATCGGGGCGACCTCTGCAATCTTCACCAATAACAGCTTCCATAATCTGGGCGTAGGTTTCAGCAAGGTGGAGCCGCACATGTTTGAGATCGTCAACGCCTTCCGCGCCTCGGTCGCCTCCGGCAAGCCCGTTGACGAACTCGTGCTCAAAGAAGGCGATGTGTCGCAGTTGGGCCGCGTGCTGGTAACCATCACACCCACCGCCCTTGACAGCAAGGCGATTGGCCGCTTCAAGACACCTACCCTGCGTAATGTGGATCTGACCGGCCCGTACATGCACGACGGGAGTCTGGCAACCCTGGAGGACGTCATTAATTTGTACAATCAGGGCAACGTAAAGAATCCGCGCCTGGACCCGTTATTTAAACCATTGAACCTTACCGATATGGAAAAGGCCGACCTGGTAGCCTTCATGAAGGCCCTGACGAGTCCACGCATGCCGAGCCTGCAGGCAAGCAACAACTAAAACTGTACTCCCCGTGGCATTCGTCACGGATCAAGTTTCACCTAAAGGGGCTTCGGCCCCTTTACTTTTATGTATCCTGATTACTCTTGCGATATCGGCATCATGCAAGCAAGCCTGCCTTATACAGAAGCCGTATCGCATTATCCTAAATACTTTCATAGCGTTATTAAGCGCAAAAAGAAGGCCCCGTGACTTAGCAGAAAGCACGGGGCCTGATTTAGCAGAGAATAAAGCCAGCGCTTATCTCGCCCCAGCTGCCGCCTTCATTTTTGCCGATGTGATACGCGGATCAAGCTCGCCACTGGCGTATTTTTTCACCATTACTTCCAGCGAAATAGGCTTGAGCTTGCCCGCCATCCCGGAGCAGCCGAATGCCTCATAGCGCGCCTTACATATCTCCATCATGGCCTTGATCGTAGGCTTGATGAATTTACGCGGGTCGAACTCGGATGGGTCTTCGGCCAAGGCGCGGCGCATTGCGCCGGTGCTGGCCAGGCGCAGATCGGTGTCGATATTAACCTTGCGCACGCCGTGCTTGATGCCCTGCTGAATCTCCTCGACCGGCACGCCGTAGGTCTCGCGGATATTACCGCCGTATTTGTTGATAATCTCCAGCCATTCCTGCGGCACGGACGAGGAGCCGTGCATGACCAGATGGGTGTCCGGGATGCGTGCATGGATTTCCTTGATGCGCTCAATGGCCAAGGTATCGCCGGTCGGCGGACGGGTAAATTTATAGGCGCCGTGGCTGGTGCCAATGGCGATGGCCAGGCTGTCTACCTTGGTCTCAGCCACGAAATCGGCGGCCTCCTCCGGGTCTGTTAATAATTGCGAATGGTCAAGTTTATCCAGCGAACCGTGGCCGTCTTCCTCGCCCATCATGCCGCTTTCGAGCGAACCTAAACAACCCAGTTCACCCTCCACGGCAACGCCGCAGGCGTGGGCCATTTCAACGACCTTACGCGTCACTTCGACGTTGTATTCATAGGAGGCCGGGGTCTTCATATCTTCCTTCAGCGAACCGTCCATCATCACCGAGGTAAATCCGCTCTGAATCGAGCGCAGGCAGATGGCCGGGGAGGCACCGTGATCCTGGTGCATGACAATAGGAATGTGGGGCCACATCTCAACTGCGGCGTACATCATGTGGCGCAAGAACGGTTCGCCGGCATAGGAGCGCGCGCCTGCAGAGGCCTGCATGATGACCGGGCTGTTCACGCTGTCTGCGGCCTGCATGATGGCATGGATTTGTTCCATGTTGTTCACATTGTACGAGGGGACGCCATAGCCGTGCTCGGCGGCGTGGTCCAAGAGTTGACGCATTGATATGAGAGCCATGATAACCTCCTTAATTCGTGTATGGTTTGTAAAACGGTATTAAACGCGTGAGCATTTGCTGCGGATCAGGTACCGGGGATCACCATATCCCCAACACGCACGATCTTCATGGCATTGGTCCCACCATGAACACCCATTAAATCGCCCTTGGTAATAATAACCAGGTCGCCATCGTGAACCGCCCCGCGACGCACCAGTTCATCAATGGCCTCCTTGTTTACCTGGGCGTGATCGGTGGTGGTCACATCGAAACTGACGGGGTAAACACCGCGATAGATAGTCACCTTTCTACGCGTCTCGGCATGCTTCGTCAAGGCGTAAATGGGGATGCCGGAACTGATGCGCGACATCCATAAAGACGTGGAACCCGACTCGGTCAACGCCACGATGGCCTTCGCGCCCAAGTGATTGGCCGTATACATGGAGGCCATCGCGATGGCCTCGTCGATGCGCGAAAAATGGGTATTCAAGCGATGGTCCGACACGCGCGTGACCTGCTGCTTTTCGGCCTCACGGCAGATACGATCCATCGCCGCTACCGCCTTGGCCGGGTATTTACCCGAGGCGGTCTCGGCGGACAGCATGACGGCGTCGGTGCCATCAAGCACGGCATTGGCGACATCAAATACCTCGGCGCGCGTAGGGATTTGGTTTTCAATCATCGATTCCATCATCTGCGTGGCAGTGATCACGGCGCGATTCATGGTGCGCGAGAGTTGAATAATATGTTTCTGCACCGGTGGCAACGCGGCATCGCCGATCTCAACGCCCAAATCACCGCGCGCCACCATGATCACGTCTGCTGCGGCAATAATTTCTTCCAGGGCATCAATCGCCTCGGCGCGCTCAATTTTGGCCACAATACCGCCGTGCCCGCCCGCAGCACGCAACAAGGCGCGTGCCTCATGAATATCAGCGGCGCTGCGCGGGAAGGAAACCGCCACGTAATCCGCGCCCATGGCGGCGGCAATCTTGATGTCCGAGCGATCTTTGGCCGTTAATGCGATAGCCGACAAGCCACCGCCCTGGCGATTGATGCCTTTGTTATTGGACAACTCGCCGCCTACCACTACGCGGCATTCAATTTCATCGCCGACCACCTGATCGACCCACAGCACAATACGTCCGTCATCCAGCAGTAGCGTATCGGCGCGCTTGACGTCCTGGGGAAGCTGTTTGTAGGTAATGCCGACGCGCTCTTCGGTACCCGACAAAGGATCGCATTGACCATCGAGGATAAATTTATTACCTTCTTCAAGAGTGACCTTGCCATTCTTGAAGCGGTCGATGCGAATCTTGGGGCCTTGCAAATCGACCAGCACACCGATGTGACGGCCATAGGCGCGCGCGCGGTTGCAGACGGTTTCGGCGCGTAACCGGTGTTCTTCGGGACTGCCGTGCGAGAAATTAACGCGCACGACATCCATGCCAGCCTCGATCATTTTATCGAGGATTTTAGGGTCGTCAGTGGCGGGTCCCAGGGTTGCAACAATTTTGGTGCGTCTTAGCATAAATTCACCGATAAGCTGTAAGTCGGATTAGAAGGCAGCGTACTTGCAGCTTGTGGTGCAGTTTTCACTAGTCTGTTACCGGCCGTTCCCTGCCGCGTTCTTCTAGAATGGCCACGGCGGGCAAGGTTTTCCCTTCGAGGAATTCCAGGAATGCTCCGCCGCCGGTTGAGATATAGGTAATCTGCGCGCCAACGTCATATTTGGCGACAGCAGCCAAGGTGTCACCACCGCCTGCCAGGGAAAAGGCCTGGCTCTTCGCAATCGCCCTTGCCAGTGCCTCCGTACCCGCGCCGAACTGATCGAACTCGAACACGCCGACCGGGCCATTCCATACGATAGTGCCTGCATTCTTAAGAATTTCAGCAAGGCGCGCCGAGGTCTTTGGCCCAATATCGAAGATCATATCGTCGGCGGCGACCTGATCGACATCTTTAAGCGTCGCCTCGGCTGATTCCTTGAATTCCTTGGCACACACGACATCCGTCGGCACGGGAATCTCTGCGCCGCGCGCGAGCGCCTGTTCGCTTAAACGCTTGGCCTCAGGGACTAAATCCGGTTCGTAGAGCGACTTTCCGACATTATAACCCGCCGCCGCAATGAAGGTGTTGGCAATGCCGCCACCCACAATTAACTGATCGACTATCTTGGACAGCGATTCCAGTACGGTGAGTTTCGTCGATACCTTGGAACCGCCGACAATAGCCACCATCGGACGCCGTGGTTTTTTCAAAGCGGCATCCAGGGCCTTCAGTTCATTGGTGAGCAACGGCCCGGCGCAGGCAATCGGCGCATACTTGGCGACGCCGTGCGTGGAGGCCTGCGCTCGATGCGCCGTACCGAAGGCATCCATCACGAATACATCGCAGAGCGCGGCCATCTGTTTGGCCAGTGCATCGTCATTCGCTTCCTCGCCTACATTGAAGCGCACATTCTCGCACAGCACGGCCTCGCCGTTGGCCACCTCAACACCGCTCAGCCATTCCTTTATGAGCGGGACCTTCCTGCCCAGCAATTCCGAGAGCGATTCGGCAACCGGGGCGAGCGAGGCTTTGGTATCGAAAACACCTTCTTCAGGCCGCCCGAGGTGCGACATCACCATGACCTTGGCACCCACATTGAGCAAGTATTCGATGGTCGGTACCGTGGCATGGATGCGCGTCTCGTCGGTGATCTTGCCGTTTTTGAGCGGGACATTCAGGTCCGCACGCACCAACACACGTTTGCCTTCGAGGTTGCGCAAATCTTCCAGTTTAATTACGGGCATTTTAAATCCTTACTAAAGACTTAACGCAAAAACACTAGACGCAAAGGTTTTAACCAAATCAAGTTCTTGACGTCTTGGTGACTTTGCTTAGGGAAACTCTGAACAATTCCATCCATGGAATTTTCAGAGACGACCGCTCCTGCGCATCCATGCGCCCGCGGCATTGGGGCTTCCTGCCCGGCAAAAAGCAAAAATGTGATTTTTTCTTTTCTTCATTTTCAAACACTTGTGTGTTTGAAAAATAGCGGCACATCCATGTACCGCAGGAAACTCTGAATAAATCAGAGCTTCCTTAGCAGTTTCTACTAAATGATTTTTACTTGGCATTCATCAATGCGACGGTCGTATCCAACATGCGGTTCGAGAAACCCCACTCATTGTCATACCAGGCCAGCACCTTCACCAGCGTGCCCTGCATAACCTTGGTCAGCGAGGATTCGTAGGTGGACGATGCCGGGTCATGATTGAAGTCGATAGATACCAGCGGTTTGTCATTATAGTTCAGGATGCCCTTGAGCGAACCTTCCGAGGCATCTTTCATAATCGCATGAACCTCCGCCACACTGGTCTCGCGTGCGGCCACAAAGCTAAGGTCGACCAGCGATACGTTGATCGTGGGTACGCGTACCGCAAAACCGTCCAGCTTGCCGGCTAATTCGGGCAACACCAAACCTACAGCGGCGGCCGCGCCGGTCTTGGTCGGGATCATGGATTGCGTGGCGGAACGCGCGCGGCGCAAATCGCTGTGATACACATCGGTCAATACCTGATCATTGGTGTAACTGTGCACCGTGGTCATCAGGCCGTGTTTGATGCCGATCTTTTCGTGCAGGGGCGCGACCACCGGTACCAGGCTGTTAGTGGTGCAGGAGGCATTGGAGATGATGGTATCGGTGGACTTCAGGCTTTTGTGATTGACCCCATAAACAATCGTAGCATCCACCTCGGTGCCCGGCGCAGAGATAATCACCTTCTTGGCCCCGGCCTTGATGTGCGCCATGCACTTTTCCTTGCTGGTGAAGATGCCGGTGCATTCATGCACTACGTCGATGTTCATTTCCGCCCACGGCAACTGCGACGGATCACGCATGGCAAGCACACGGATGCGGTCGCCATTGACGATCATATAGTCGCCGTCCACCGACACCGCGCCTGGGAATTTACCATGCACGGTGTCGTACTGTGTGAGGTGCGCATTGGTCTCGGCGTTGCCCAGATCGTTGATTGCAACGATTACGATCTCTTTATTACGCCCAGCCTCGTACAAGGCACGCAACACATTACGGCCGATGCGGCCGTAGCCATTGATTGCAACTCTTATTGCCATTTGCTATCTCCGAACATTATCTAAAATTTGTGACGCAGGGTCCTGTGCTTTAAACCATTCGCACCTACAGAAGATCCTCGACATTGCTGACTATATTTTCCGCGGTAATCCCAAAGTGTTTGAACAATTCACCCGCCGGGGCCGATTCGCCGAAGGTGTTGATGCCCACGACCTTGCCTTGCAGACCCACGTATTTAATCCAGGGATCGGTGACGCCTGCCTCCACTGCGACTCGCGCGGCAATACGTTTGGGCAAGACGGATTCACGATAGGCCTCATCCTGCGCATCGAACAATTGCGTGCAGGGCATGGAGACGACGCGGGTGTTTAAGCCCCTACCGGTCAATTCCTGTGCGGCGCTGACGGCAATGCCTACCTCGGAGCCGGTGGCTATAATAATGGCCTGCATAGGTAGCGGGCATTCCAGCAATACATAACCGCCGCGCTTAATGTTGGCGATGGTCTCAGTGTCGCGTTTTTGATGGTTAAGATTTTGCCGGGAAAATATCAGACACGCCGGCCCGTCGGTGCGCTCGATGGCCGCCTTCCAACACACTGCGGACTCCACGGCGTCGCTGGGACGCCAGACATGCATGTTCGGGATCATGCGTAGCGTGGCGGTCTGCTCAACGGCCTGGTGCGTGGGGCCATCTTCCCCCAGGCCGATGGAGTCATGGGTATAGACAAACAGCACGCGCTGCTTCATCAGGGCCGCCATGCGCAAGGCATTACGCGCATACTCAGAGAACATCAGGAAGGTGCCGCCGTAGGGAATAAAGCCACCGTGCAGGGTGATTCCGTTCATGATGGCGGACATGCCGAACTCGCGCACGCCGTAGTAGATATAATTCCCATCGGTCGCGGTCTTGCTGATGGCCTGCGTACCCTTCCAGTTGGTGTAATTGGAACCGGTGAGATCCGCCGATCCGCCGAGCAACTCCGGCAACAACGCGGCATAGGCATTGATGGCGTTTTGCGAGGCCTTGCGCGAGGCTATCGATTCGCCCTTGGCGTCGACTTCGGCAACGTAAGCCGCAGACTTTGTTGCCCAATCGGCGGGCAATTCGCCATTTAAGCGACGCTCCAGTTCCGCCGCGAGTTCCGGGTAAGCCGATTTATACGCCGCAAAGGCTTGGTTCCATTCTTTTTCCTGCGTTGCGCCCTTGGCCTTGCCATCCCAGCCGGCATATATATCGTCGGGAATGACAAAGGGTTCGTGCGGCCAGCCGATATTTTCACGCGTTGCGGCAATTTCTTTATCGCCGAGCGCGGCACCGTGGCTTTCATGCGTGCCGGCCGCAGTGGGTGCGCCGAAGCCGATAACGGTCTTGCAGCAGATCATGGACGGCTTGTCGTTGACGGACCGCGCCTCGTGCACGGCCTTAAGCACGGCCTCACTGCTATGTCCATCAACGTTGGATACCACGTGCCAACCGTAGGCCTCGAAGCGCTTGGGGGTATCGTCGGTAAACCAGCCTTCCACATGACCGTCGATAGAAATGCCGTTATCATCATAAAAGGCGATCAGCTTGCCGAGGCCTAGCGTGCCTGCCAATGAGCAGACTTCGTGCGAAATGCCTTCCATCAGGCAGCCATCTCCCAGAAACACGTAGGTATAATGATCTATTACGCGATGACCCTCGCGGTTAAACTGCGAGGCCAGTGTCTTTTCGGCAAGCGCCATGCCTACGCCGTTGGCAATGCCCTGTCCCAAGGGACCCGTCGTCGTCTCGATGCCAGGCGCATAACCGAGCTCAGGGTGGCCGGGCGTCATCGAGTGCAGTTGCCGGAAGCGCTTGATTTCGTCCATGGGCAGCGCGTAGCCGCTCAGGTGCAGCAAAGAGTATTGCAACATCGAGCCATGCCCGTTGGAGAGTACAAAGCGATCACGATTAGGCCACTTGGGATTGGCCGGGTTGTGGTGCAGAAAGTCGTTCCACAAAACCTCGGCAATATCCGCCATACCCATGGGCATCCCTGGGTGACCGGAATTGGCCTTTTGCACGGCATCCATACTCAAGGCACGGATGGCGTTGGCTAATTCTCTACGTGAAGGCATGCGAATCTCCTAATGAAAATAAAATCTCTGGGATTGAACAACCCGGCGCGCGGCAAAGGACTATTAATTACCCTGTGCCGCATACTCTGGATTTTTAACGCAAACAGGGTCGGTTTATGCCGACTCGTGATTATTGACCTTAAATAAAATTGAATCGGCCCCTCAATCTACTCGGCTTATTGCTCATGGCCGGAGGCGGCCTTGAGCAGATGATAGGCTACCAGCAGCTGGGTCAGCGCCAGGGGGTGTGACTTCAGGGTTTCTCCCGTAGTACCGGTAATGGTGCCTATCCCTTCATGTCGCAAATGATGGTGCTCACCCGGGATATAGCTCCATAACAAATCTTCCAGCCGCTTGGCCTTGCGGTCTGAAATGGCACCGGAAATCTCAAGGCGATCAACCGGCAGATCCATGTCCCGATCCAGCACCAGCTTAAGGCCATCGCCATCCAGACCGCCTTCCTCCAGCACCTCGGAAAGATCAGGGTGCGAAGGCAACGTCGGCCGCAGTACCAGCGAAGCGTTGAGATGTCCGCCGGTTTCCTCCTGATGCTCGGGCGGCGGGTAAAAGCAGATCACCATGTCCGCCCATTTACGCTGTGGACGGATAAATGCATCCGAATCTGCTTCACGTGCGAGCATTTCCTTGCGTACGGCTTCTGGCGTGTGACCACGCTTGGCGGTATCGCGCTTCATTTTCCATTGGTAACGGAGCTCTTCCGGGGGGGCCAGATAGAGCTTGACGTCGTAGAAATCACGCATGGCCTTGGTGTGATAGCCGAGCAGGCCTTCAACTATGATGAATTCTTTATTTTCCACATAATTTGGCGGGTCAAAATCGCCCGTGGAATGGTTATAGTGCGGCTTAAGAATGGGCTGGCCTTTCTTGAGCTGCCTCAGGTGCTGCTCGATGATGTCGATATAATTACAATCCGGGTGCAAGGCGGTGAGGCCCAGCCGGGCGCGATCCACGCGATTATATTTGTGATAATCGTCGGTACATATCGTAGTGACACGATCTTCGCCCAAAACTTGGGCAATGCCCTTGGTGATAGTGGTTTTTCCCGCGGCTGAGTCGCCGACGATACCGAGTACGATAGGTCTATTCATCTCACTGCCCTTTTGTGCATTACGGTTATTATCGTGTTCCCGCTCGTTTCCAGTATTAATAAAATTCCCCTAAAGGCAGGTGGCTAAGCATGTCATTGTCAGGCTAGTTGATTACTGTTAGAGACCGGTAAGTATGCGCCCGCAACGATATCTTGCATCGCCTGCACGGCCTAACTCAAAAAAAAACTCCGTAACGCTCCGGGTTGACCGGCGGCGGATGAGAGCTCTTTGTAAATATACTTAAGTGTATTGTGTCCGAAATATGAAAACTCTGTTTCGGCCAGCTAATATTGTATTCTCGCTTACCCGCCGGGTTTCGGCAATAGTTTGGGTGCAACAACGCATGCTTTCGGCAAAAATGGTGCAAAGAGACAGTCCAAGCCTCCACCCCAGACTAAACGGTGGCTTCCCCTCGCTCAGCCTTCCATTTGATCGAACAACCCATGCCCGGAATCTGCTCGCGCGGGCCTTGTCCTGTCTGCGCAATCAGCGTCATCGCCTCAAACAGGTCACGCCGGGCATCCGGCGCGGCGGTTTCCTTGCGGCTGGCGTCGAGGCGTCCGCGGTATTGCAGTTGTAAGCGGCTGTTATAGCCGAAAAAATCCGGCGTGCACACGGCCCCGTAGGCCTTGGCGATCTGTTGTGTCGCATCCATCAGGTAGGGGAACGGAAAGCCGTATTCTTTGGCCACCTTTTGCATATTCTCAAAGCTGTCCTCGGGATATTCGCCCGGGTCGTTGGACATGATGGCAACACTGTTGACCCCATAACCCAGCAATTCTTGCGTGTCGCGCACCAGGCGCTCGCGCACCGCCTTGACGTACGGGCAGTGATTGCAGATAAACATCATCAGCAGGCCGCTTTCACCCTTACAGTCAGCCAGAGTCCAGGTCTTTCCATCCACGCCCAACAGGGAAAAGTCTATGGCTGGCGCGCCGAAATCACAGACCGGGGTTTCCAAGCTTACCATTCGTGTAGTCCTCCAAAGCTAATGTACGCATTCCACTATAAAAGGCTGATCGCCAGATGCCCTGTCGGCGGCTATGAATTTACCGGGTCACTTTTCCCAGATAGGATTTCTTGTGTAAAAACGCTTGCCAACCGGGTAGAATATCCGGTTTGACAATTCTACTAGCACTTTAATGCCTTAGCATGAGGAATCGCATGGCCGACACGCACTTATTCACCTCCGAGTCTGTTTCCGAGGGACATCCCGACAAGGTTGCCGATCAAATCTCTGACGCCATTCTCGATGCCATTCTCGAACAAGACACCGCCGCGCGCGTGGCTTGCGAGACCTTGGTTACCACCGGCATGGTCGTAATAGCCGGCGAGATCACCACCTCGGCCTGGGTCGACATGCAAGCTGTAGTGCGTAAAACCGTGCGCGAGATCGGCTACAACAGTTCGGACATGGGCTTTGACTGGGAATCCTGCGCCGTACTGACCTCGATCGACAAGCAGTCCTCAGATATAGCCATGGGCGTGGACGAAACCAACAACCATGAACAGGGCGCGGGCGACCAGGGTTTGATGTTCGGCTACGCCAGCAACGAGACCGATGTGTTCATGCCGGCCCCGATCACCTATGCCCATCGTTTGGTCAAGCGCCAGGCCGAGGTCCGTAAAAACGGCGCACTGCCGTGGCTGCGCCCGGATGCCAAAAGCCAAGTTACGTTCCGCTATGTGAATCACAAACCCGTTGGCATTGATGCCGTGGTGCTGTCCACCCAGCACAGCCCGGACATCGCCCATGAGACGCTCAAAGATGCCGTCATGGCTGAGATTATTCTGCCGGTGCTGCCGAAGGAGTGGATCGACAAGAATACCCGCTTCTTTATCAACCCCACCGGGCGCTTTGTGATCGGCGGGCCGGTAGGCGACTGCGGCCTGACCGGACGCAAGATTATCGTTGATACCTACGGCGGCATGGCGCGCCACGGCGGCGGGGCGTTTTCCGGAAAGGATCCTTCCAAGGTGGATCGTTCGGCTGCTTACGCTGGACGCTATGTTGCTAAGAATATTGTGGCCGCCGGACTTGCCGACCGCTGTGAGATTCAGGTGTCGTATGCCATCGGCGTCGCCGAGCCTACCTCCATCAACGTGGAAACCTTTGGTACCGGGATAATTGATGATGCGCGCATTATCGAACTAATCCGTGCCCATTTCGATCTGCGCCCGCGCGGATTAATCGCAATGCTTGATTTATTGCGCCCCATTTATCTGCGCACCGCCGCCTATGGTCACTTTGGCCGGGAAGAAGAGGACTTTACCTGGGAGCGCACCGATAAAGCCGATGCATTGCGCGATGCGGCTGGTATCAAGGCAAAATTGGTGAATGCTAAGACAGCGTAAACCTAACGCAGAGAAGCCAAGTAACATGGCTTTAAAACGTGTAGCGTTGAATAACTGTGACAGTTGACCAATCTAACCCCCCAATATCAAGTGCGCAAACCACCGTTGGGGTCAATTTATCCATAATGTTTTTCTTAGCGTCTCTGCGTCTTTGCGTTGAGATTTTTAAAGATAAAAGGAACAGGACATGAGCACACAAGTCGTACAAAATCTGGTACCGGATTATAAAGTCGCCGACATCAGCCTCGCCGAATGGGGACACAAAGAGGTGTCCATCGCCGAGACCGAGATGCCCGGCTTAATGGCCCTGCGCGAGGAATATCGCGGCCAGAAACCGCTCGCGGGCGCGCGCATTGCCGGCTGTCTGCACATGACCATTCAAACCGCCGTATTGATGGAAACACTGATCGAGTTGGGCGCTGATATCCGCTGGTCGTCGTGCAATATCTTTTCCACGCAGGATCACGCCGCCGCCGCCATGGCCGCCCAAGGGATTCCCACGTTTGCCTGGAAGGGCGAGAACGAAGAAGAGTTCTGGTGGTGCGTTGATCAAACCATCTTCGGTCCCAACGGCTGGCGTCCCAACATGATCCTCGATGACGGCGGTGATCTCACCAAAATACTGCATGAAAAATACCCGGAATTACTGAAAGACGTGAAGGGCATCTCCGAGGAAACCACGACCGGCGTGCACCGGCTTTACGAGATGATGAAAACTGGCACATTGAAAACGCCCGCCATTAACGTCAACGACTCGGTCACCAAGTCCAAGTTCGACAATCTTTACGGCTGCCGCGAATCCTTATTGGACGGCATCAAGCGCGCGACCGACGTAATGATTGCGGGCAAGGTCGCCGTGGTATTGGGCTATGGCGATGTGGGCAAGGGCTGCGCCCAGGCCTTTCGCGGCATGGGGGCAACGGTGTGGGTAACAGAAATCGACCCGATCTGCGCCCTGCAAGCGGCGATGGAAGGCTACCGGGTAGTGCGTATGGACGATGTAGCGGATCAAGGCGACATCTTCGTGACCGCCACCGGCAATGTGAACGTCATCACGCATGATCACATGCAGCACATGCGCAACGAGGCAATTGTCTGCAACATCGGCCACTTTGATTCCGAGATCGATGTCGCCTCGCTACGTCAGTATCGCTGGGAGAATATTAAACCACAGGTAGACCATATCGTGTTTCCGGATGGCAAGAAAATCATCCTGCTCGCTGAGGGCCGACTGGTAAATCTCGGTTGCGCGACCGGCCATCCAAGCTTTGTCATGTCCGCGTCCTTTACCAATCAGGTAATGGCGCAGATCGAACTCTGGCAACATCATGCCAACTATGAAAACAAGGTCTATGTCTTGCCCAAGGCCTTGGACGAAAAAGTGGCGCGCCTGCATTTGAAAAAGATCGGCGTAAAACTCACCGAGCTGACTCCGGCACAAACAGAGTATCTGGGTATTTCCGCACAAGGCCCCTATAAACCGGAGCATTACAGATATTAATAATATTGGCGGGTTACACTGCGCTAACCCGCCCTGCATTTAGCTTGTGGCTTTACTCTTGTATTTCAAATTAATATGCTCACGCAAAAAAAACTCCCGCCCACCTTCAGCTTCGAATTTTTTCCTCCGAAATCTGAGGAAAGCGCGCTAAAGCTGAGTGAGGTACGCGATCAGCTTGCCCTGCTTAAGCCGCGCTTTTTTTCAGTAACGTTCGGCGCTGGCGGCAGCACGCGTGACCGCACATTCGAAACGGTCGTAGAGATTCAACAACGAACCGGTCTTAGTGCAGCGCCCCACCTCTCCTGTATCGGCGCAACTCGCACAGAGATCGGGCACATGCTTGATAATTACATTACCCAAGGTGTGCGGCACATCGTCGCCCTGCGCGGTGACATGCCTTCGGGCATGGGCCAGTCCGGCGAGCTGCACTACGCCAATGAGCTTGTGGAGTTTATCCGCTCACATAGCGGCGACCATTTTCATATCGAGGTGGCGGCGTACCCCGAGTTCCATCCTGAAGCGTCGAGTGCGAGCGCCGATCTGGAAAACTTCAGGCGTAAGGTCCAGTCCGGCGCAGATAGCGCCATCACTCAATACTTTTTCAATGCCGATGCGTATTACCGCTTCGTGGATACCTGCGAAAAGATGGGTTTGGCGATACCGATCGTACCCGGCATTATGCCAATCACGAATTATGTGCCACTGGCGCGCTTTTCTGATCGCTGCGGTGCGGAAATTCCACGCTGGATTCGTAAACGACTGGAGGCCTACCAGGATGATCTGGAATCCTTGCGCGCCTTTGGCCTGGAAGTAACCACTGAGTTATGCGCCGGGTTGCTCGCAGCGGGCGCGCCAGGCTTGCATTTCTACACAATGAACCAGGCTGGTCCAACAATGGCCATCTGGAACAATCTGGGGCTAAACAATTTGCCAGCCCTACAGGAATCTAACTAAAGTCCAACACTCCTTCATAAAATTTTCTAAATTTATGATCGCTTGCATGCGCGTCTTTTTTCCTGCTTGATATACTCGTCTTTCTCTTTTCTATAAGGAAACTCTGAACAATTCCATCCATGGAATTTTCAGAGACAAAGAGCAAAAATGGCCGCTCCTGCGCATTCATGCGCACGCGACATTCGTACTTCCCTGTACAGCATGATTTTTTCTTTTCTTCATTTTTCAAACACATATGTGTTTGAAAAATAGCGGCACATCCATGTGCCGCAGGAAGCTCCGAATAAATCAGTGCTTCCATAAGTCTTCACCTGACATTTTGTAATCCTCTATGACCAACGCTGAACTCATGCGTCGTGATCTATCCGTGCTGTGGCACCCTTGCACACAGATGAAGGATCATGAAACCTTGCCTGTCATTCCAATCCGGCGCGGCTCCGGTGTATGGCTTGAGGACTTCGACGGCAAGCGCTATCTCGATGCCATCAGTTCATGGTGGGTAAATTTATTTGGCCATGCTAACCCGCGCATTAACGCCGACCTGCACGATCAGCTTAATCAACTCGAACATGTGCTGCTCGCCGGATTTCCCCATGAGCCGGTTATTCAACTCTCTGAACACCTGATGCAAATTACCCCACCGGGCCTGGCGCGCTGTTTTTATGCCGATAACGGCTCCGCCGCCGTTGAGGTCGCGCTAAAAATGAGTTATCACTATTGGCGTGATGTTGGACGCCATCAAAAGACTAAATTCATCACGCTTACTAATAGTTACCACGGTGAAACGCTGGGTGCATTGGCAGTGGGCAATGTTGCGCTGTATAAAAATACCTATGCCCCATTGTTGATGGAGGTCATCAGTGTACCTTCGCCGGATTGCTTCCATCGAGATTCAGGGGGTCTTGCGCGGATTATTCAACGTGTATGTTCTCGCACATGGAGGCCGCGCTCACCGCCAATGCAGATCAGGTGTGTGCGGTCATTATCGAGCCTCTGGTGCAGTGTGCCGGGGGCATGCGCATGTACGATCCGGTTTATCTAAGGCCTGTTGCGCGATGCATGTAACCGTCACGG
>JBDSOT010000115.1:0-2832 GCA_039914705.1 Gammaproteobacteria bacterium
CCTGGCGACCACGGCCGCCAATTCCGCTGAGGCCAGATAAACATTCGCATTCTTGCCCATGCGGTTAGGGAAGTTGCGCGTAGAGGTCGATACTACCGTTGCGCCTTCCTTCACGCGCGCCTGATTACCCATGCACAGTGAACAGCCCGGCACCTCGGTGCGCGCGCCGGCGCGGCCAAAGATGGCGTAGTAACCTTCTTCAGTGAGTTGATGCGCATCCATGCGCGTGGGCGGCACCACCCACAGGCGCACCGGGACTTCCGTGACATTTTCCAATACCTTGCCCGCCGCACGGTAGTGGCCGATGTTGGTCATGCACGAGCCGATGAATACTTCATCGACGTGCTCACCGGCGACCTCGGAGAGCGGCTTGATATTGTCCGGGTCATTCGGACAGGCCAGCAGCGGTTCGCTGATCTCGTCGAGATTGATCTCGATAATCTCCGCGTATTCGGCGTCTTTATCAGCCTCCAGCAGCACCGGATTATTCAGCCAAGCCTGCATGGCGTCGATGCGCCGTTGCAAGGTGCGCTGATCTTCGTAGCCCTGCGCGATCATCCATTTAAGCAAGGTCACATTGGAATTCAAATATTCAATAATCGGTTCTTTATTAAGCCGCACCGTGCAACCGTTGGCCGAACGCTCCGCCGAGGCATCGGCCAACTCAAAGGCTTGCTCGACCTTAAGATCAGGTAGGCCTTCAATTTCCAGCACGCGTCCGGAAAATACATTTTTCTTGTTGGACTTGCCGAGAGTAAGCAAACCTTTTTGCAGGGCAATATACGGAATGGCGTTGACCAAATCGCGCAGGGTGACGCCAGGCTGCATATTGCCTGTGAAACGCACCAGCACGGACTCCGGCATATTGAGCGGCATGACCCCTAAGGCCGCCGCAAAGGCCACCAGGCCCGAGCCCGCCGGAAAGCTGATGCCGATTGGGAAGCGCGTGTGCGAGTCGCCGCCGGTGCCGACGGTGTCGGGCAACAGCATGCGGTTCAGCCAGGAATGGATAATCCCGTCGCCGGGGCGCAGCACCACGCCACCGCGCGTGCTGATGAAATCGGGCAGCTCATGTTGCAATTCGATGTCGATCGGTTTCGGGTAGGCCGCCGTGTGGCAGAAGCTCTGCATGACAAGTTCGGCAGAGAAACCGACACAGGCGAGTTCCTTGAGTTCGTCGCGCGTCATCGCGCCGGTGGTGTCCTGCGAGCCGACCGTGGTCATCTTAGGTTCGCAATAGGTGCCCGGCCGCACGCCCGGCACGCCGCAGGCGCGGCCCACCATTTTTTGCGCAAGCGTGTAGCCTTTGCCGGAATCGGCGTGTGCGGCGGGGCGCAGGAAGACATCGGAAGGCTTGAGGCTCAAGGTCTCACGCGCGCGGTCGGTGAGCGCGCGGCCGATGATGAGCGGAATACGTCCGCCGGCGCGCACCTCGTCGGCGATGGTAAGCGGCTTGAACTCGAAGCGGCTGAGCACCTGCCCCGATATATCGGTAATACGGCCCGCGTACGGATAGATTGTAATGACGTCGCCCGTGTTGAGTTTGTCCACATTGCACTCAATCGGCAGCGCGCCCGAGTCTTCGGCGGTATTGAAAAAGATCGGGGCGATACTGGTGCCCAGGATAAAACCGCCCTGGCGTTTGTTGGGCACATAGGGAATGTCGTTTCCGATGTGCCAGAGTATGGAATTAATGGCGGACTTGCGCGAAGAGCCCGTGCCCACGACATCGCCGACGTACGCGAGCGGATAACCCTTGGCCTTCAAGGCCTCGATGGTGTTGATGGCGTCCGGTATTTTATTTATGAGCATGGCCTTGGCGTGCAAGGGGATGTCCGGGCGGCTCCACGCCTCGGAGGCGGGCGATAGATCATCGGTATTGGTCTCACCCGGCACCTTGAACACGGTCACGGTAATCTCATCGGGCAGGACAGGGCGGCGCGTGAACCAGGCCGCATCGGCCCAGGCTTGCAGCACCTGCCGGGCCCAGGGATTATGCGCCTGGGCCTTGTGCACGACATCGTGATAGGCGTCGAAGATGAGCAAGGTGTGCGCGAGCGCCTGCGCGGCTAGCGGCGCAAGCTCGTTGTTATCCAATAGCTCCAACAGGGCATGGATGTTATAGCCGCCGAGCATGGTGCCGAGCAGTTCCGTGGCGTGCCGAGGGCTGATCAGTGGGCAGTGCAACTCGCCCTTGGTGAGCGCAGCGAGAAAGCAGGCCTTCACATAAGCCGCCTGATCCACGCCCGGAGGCACGCACTGCGTCAATAACTCGAGTAAAAGCGCCTCTGCTCCCGCCGGGGGCTGTTGAAGCAAATCGACCACGGCAGCGATTTGTTGCGCATCCAACGGTTGCGGCGGCAGGCCCTGCGCGGCGCGCTCCGCGAGGTGACTACGGTAAGCTTCTAACACATCATCACCCTTTAGTTTTCATGATCGCCCATTTTAAGCCTTTAGCGTACACAACGGTATCGCACTGACTCGATAGGATTAAGTCGGGATGTGTTTTGTTTTGAAATAAATCAGGGTTTCCAAACGCGCTATCAATCCTTTCCGTAAACCTTCATCAAAGAGGAAAGGATAAATTCAGAACCGATTGGCCCCACCCATTTCCCTAGCGGGTGCCGATTTCTGGAAATTCAGGCTGGGCGGTGCGCTTATTTTGGACGCCGGTTGTTTTGCCCGAAGCCGATCACGTAATGTGGGTACGTCAGGCATTGCAGGTGTGGGGAAATTCTGGACAGGCGGGCGTGGCCTGTTAATAATTGGCTGGCGGTAACGGTAAAAAGGGCCACCGTAATAACCAGGATAGTAATTATTAAAGAAGCCGAG
>JBDSOT010000147.1:0-7144 GCA_039914705.1 Gammaproteobacteria bacterium
TTTGTGGTGGGTAATGCGGCGGTGTTGAGCACGCCGCAGCTAGCCATTGTCGGAAGCCGTAATCCCACACCCGCAGGCAGCGAAACTGCCCACGATTTTGCCCGGCATCTTTGCGCATCGGGCTTAACGATCACCAGCGGTCTCGCCTCCGGCATAGATGCCGCAAGCCATCGGGGCGCACTGGACGGCGGCGGGCTAACGATAGCGGTGGCGGGCACCGGCCTGGATCGCGTTTATCCGGCGCGCCACCATGATCTGGCGCATCAGATTGCCGGGCATGGCGCACTGGTCTCAGAATTCGTTCTGGGTACGCCGCCGCTGTCCGATCATTTTCCACGACGCAATCGCATCATCAGCGGCCTGTCGTTAGGTACCTTGGTCGTCGAGGCGGCGCAGCGCAGCGGTTCGCTGATCACGGCCCGCATGGCGGCCGATCAGGGCCGTGAGGTGTTTGCCATTCCTGGTTCTATCCATAATCCCTTGGCGCGTGGCTGTCACTTTTTAATCCGCCAAGGTGCGAAATTGGTCGAAACGGCTAATGATATAATGGAAGAACTTGGCCCACTTGCGCGCAGTCTCAAGGCCGTTTCTCCACAATCAGCGCTGCGGAACGATTGCATCACGGCTAATGTCCAACTGAGCGTCGAGACAGAAAAGTTAGTCGCCTGCTTGGGGTTTGAATCCACAACGATCGACCGCCTGGTTGAACGCAGTGGATTGACGGCCGAGGCGGTTTCCTCCATTCTCTTGATGCTGGAATTGCAGGGTTGTGTGACATCGACTATAGGCGGTCTCTACACTCAGGTGGGAAAGAGGGGTCAGACATGAAAGAAAATATACTCGATGTACTGATGTATCTCTTTGAAAATTATATGGATAATGACGTAGACCGTAATCCGGATCAAGAGACGTTGAAGCTGGAATTGGTGGAGGCGGGCTTTACGCAGGCCGAGATCAACAAGGCCTTTATCTGGCTGGAAGGCTTGGCCGTACTACAAGATAACCTGCCATCGCATACCTTGAAGCCGGGCCGCTCCATCCGTATCTTCACCGATCAGGAGGCCGAAAAACTCGGCATCGAGTGCCGCGGATTTTTGCTCTTTCTGGAGCAGGTCGGGGTGCTGGATCAGGCCAATCGCGAACTGGTCATAGATCGCGTAATGGCCTTGGAAACAGAGGAAATCGACTTGGAACAACTCAAATGGGTGGTGCTGATGGTGTTATTCAACCAGCCGGGCCAGGAAGCCGCCTTCGCCTGGGTCGAGGATTTGGTCTATGACGAAACGGCAGCTACTATGCATTGATGGCGCTACTCATACGCACGTGAATCTTGTGCTGCGTCTCCATACAAAGCCCGCTATCTGCGGGCTTTGTTGTCTCTTTAAACCGGAAATTTTTATGCTGCACTATGCGTTATGAAATATCTCGTTATCGTTGAGTCTCCGGCCAAGGCCAAGACTATCAAGAAATATCTGGGCAAGGACTTCGAGGTGCTTGCCTCGTACGGTCATGTGCGCGATTTGCTGCCCAAAGAAGGCGCGGTCGATCCGGAAAACAGTTTTGCCATGAAGTATCAGCTGGTCGAGAAAAACGAGAAGCATGTCGATGCCATCGCCAAGGCCATGAAAAAGGCCGATGCGTTATATCTGGCCACTGACCCGGATCGGGAAGGTGAGGCCATCTCCTGGCATCTCTATGAAATTCTCAAAGAGCGCAAGTTGCTGAAAGACAAAGAGGTAAAACGCGTGGTGTTTCACGAGATCACCAAGCGTGCCATTACCGAGGCTGTGAAGCAGCCGCGTGAATTGGCGACGGATCTCATCAACGCCCAGCAGGCGCGCCGTGCGCTGGATTATCTGGTCGGCTTCAATCTTTCGCCGCTGCTCTGGAAAAAGATCCGGCGCGGCCTCTCTGCCGGGCGCGTGCAAAGCCCGGCCCTGCGCATGATCGTCGAGCGCGAAGAAGAGATTGAAAAATTCATCAAGCGCGAATACTGGAGTATCGAGGCCGACGCCGCGTGTAAAGGGCAGAATTTCAGCGCGCGGCTGGTCGAGTATGAAGGAGAAAAACTGACGCAGTTCAGCGTCGAAGCCACCGACAGCGCCGACCAAATTAAAAACGACCTGCTCCAGGCCGCCGCCGGACGCCTGACGGTGACCAAGGTCGACAAGAAGCAGCGCAAAAAGAATCCGGTGGCACCGTTTACCACCTCCACTCTCCAGCAAGAGGCAGGGCGCAAGCTCGGCTTTACCGCGCAGCGCACCATGCGCGCCGCTCAACAGCTCTATGAAGGCATCGACACGGGCAGTGGCGCGGTCGGTCTGATCACTTATATGCGTACGGACTCGGTCAATCTGGGGAATGAAGCGCTGGCCGAGATACGCGCCTTGATCGCCACGCGCTACGGCAGCAATAACGTGCCCAAGGAAGCACAGTTCTACAAGAATAAATCCAAAAATGCGCAAGAGGCGCACGAGGCGATACGCCCGACTTCCGTAGAGACCATCCCCGAGGCCATCAAAGAATACCTCAGCGCCGAACAATTCAAGCTCTACCAGTTAATCTGGAAGCGTGCCGTGGCGAGCCAGATGATCCACGCTACCATCGACACGGTAGCGATCGATCTTGCCGCCGGCGAGCGCGGCGTGTTTCGCGCCAACGGCTCCACGCTCGTCGACCCCGGCTTCATGATGGTGTATCAGGAAGGCATGGACAATTCCCAGGTCGAAGAAGGTGATCGCATCTTGCCGAAGATGCTGGTCGGCGAGTCCATAGACCTATTGGCCATACGCCCCGAACAGCACTTCACCGAGCCGCCGCCGCGCTATACCGAGGCGAGCCTGGTCAAGACACTGGAAGAATATGGCATCGGCCGACCGTCCACCTACGCCAGCATTATCTCCACGCTGCAAACGCGCGAATACGTGGTACTCGATAAACGCCAGTTTATCCCGACCGATGTGGCGCGCGTGGTCAACAAGCTTTTGACCCAGCATTTTGCGGATTATGTGGACTACGACTTCACCGCCAAGCTGGAAGACGAACTCGACGCAGTGGCGCGCGGCGAGAAGGATTGGGTGCCGGTGATGCGCGATTTCTGGGGTCCGTTCAAACAACAGGTCGATCTCAAAGAGGAGACCGTGGCGCGTAAGGACATCACGCAGGAGGCGCTGGATGAGGCCTGCCCGAAATGCGCGCAGCCGCTTTCAATTCGCCTGGGGCGGCGCGGTAAATTTATCGGCTGCACAGCTTATCCCGAGTGCGACTACACACGCAATCTGGATGACAACGCCGACGCCGCGACTGAGCCGCAGATCGTGGAAGGGCGCGAATGCCCGCTGTGCAAGGGCGCGCTGGTGATCAAGGCCGGGCGTTACGGCAAGTTCATCGGCTGCAGCACCTATCCCGCCTGCAAGCATATCGAGCCGCTGGAAAAACCCGCCGATACCGGCGTGGAATGTCCGCAATGCCACAAGGGTAGCCTGCTCAAGCGCAAGTCGCGCTTCGGGAAAATCTTTTATTCATGCGCCACCTATCCAGAATGTACTTATGCGGTATGGAACCCGCCGCTGGCCGAGGCCTGCCCGAAATGCCAGTGGCCGGTGCTGACCGTCAAGACGACAAAACGCCGCGGCACTGAAAAGACCTGCCCGCAAAAAGAATGCGGACACACCGAACCATATGAATTGGAAGTTGCGGAGAGTGCGTAAAGCTGCAAAAGGAAAGATACGAAAGAAAAAAGTAAAATCAAAATTATTTCCAAGAAATTCGGGTTCGAAATGGTCATAACCGCAACTAAACGGCGTTCTTGGTAATTTGGCACAACTTCGTTGGCCCCCCGATTTCAATTCGACTTGAAAAATCGCTGATTGAGGAATTCAAGCTTATCGCTAAGGCTCATGGGCTTGGGTATCAGCCGTTGATGCGCCAATGTCTAAGGCGATTTGCCGATGGCGAAATTAAACGCTTGTTCCGCGCGTATGTCGCAGAAAAAGCAGAGGCGGAAGCAACCGAGGAAAAGAAGGCTCAAAAAGAAATCAAGACCGCCTAAAGCTGACACACTTATGCTGCTCTCACCTTCATCGCGGCATCCACTGTTTTACGGTCAAGATGTGGCGCGAACATTTCAATGAACCCGTATACATAACCCCGCAAATAACTGCCGCGCAATAGCGCGATACTCGTGGTGCTGCTCTCGAACAAATGGCTGACATCCATGGCGCGCAGATTGCGGTCACGCTCCGCATCGAAGGCCATGTTGGCCAGCAGGCCGATGCCAAGCCCAAGTTCCACATAGGTTTTGATGACATCCGAATCCAGCGCGGTGAGCACGACATTGGGTTTGAGTCCGTGCGCCTCGAAGGCCTTGTTAATCAAAGAGCGTCCGGCAAAGGCGAAGTCGTAGGTAATGATGGGATAGGCGGCCAGGCGTTCCAGGCTCAGTGGCGTTTCATTGAGCAGCGGATGGCCGGGAGGCGTGATAACGCAACGATTCCATTGATAACAGGGCAATGTCACCAATTCCTCAAAGCTTGCCAAGGCCTCGGTGGCGATGCCGATATCGGCTTCACCAGAAACCACCATCTGCGCGATCTGCACGGGATTACCCTGATGCAGATGCAAACTCACCTCAGGGTAGCGTTGGGTGAAGGTCTTGATTACTTTAGGCAGGGCATAGCGCGCCTGGGTATGCGTGGTTGCAATAGAAAGGCTGCCCGCGCCCTCATTCCTGTATTCCGCGACCGCTCGCTTAATGCCCTGCGCATTCTGCAATATCTGTTTGGCCAGTTTGATCACCGCATGGCCGGGCGGTGTAATGCCCACCAAACGTTTGCCATTGCGCTCGAAAATCTCTATTCCCAACTCGTGTTCCAGCAGGCGAATTTGCTTACTTACACCCGGCTGAGAGGTGTGCAGGGCCTCCGCCGCCAATGAGACATTCAGGCCTTGCCGTTCGATTTCGCAAATGTAGCGCAATTGTTGAAGGTTCATGGTCTTAATATAACTTCATCGTATATTGTTATTCAATCATATTCTTTATGAGCAATATGACATTTGCTATAATGACGTCTCAATAATACAGGGTTGCCTTCAGGCCATAAAAACGACGAAGGAATAAAAACTATGGATTGGGCATACACATTATCAGGCTTTGCGGTAGGCGCGCTTGTGGGCATGACCGGTGTCGGCGGCGGCTCCTTGATGACACCGCTGCTGGTGCTGCTGTTCGGTTTCACGCCGGCCGTGGCAGTGGGCACCGATCTGTTGTTTGCCTCTATCACCAAGATGGGCGGTGTGTGGGTGCACAGTCGGCGCGGCACCATTGAGTGGAGGGTGGTCGGTCTCTTGGCTTGCGGCAGCATTCCCGCCTCGCTGCTGGCCTTGGTGCTGCTCAACTATCTTGATGTCAAACAGGTCAATGCGCTGATTATCCCGTTGATGGGTGTTGCCTTGTTGCTCACGGCCATGGCCTTGGTATTTAAGACCCAGGTGCTGAAATTTTCGAAACAGAAGGAGACGCTGGAGGCAAGTTGGCGTGACCGCTGGCTAACTCCGATGACGGTGTTCCTGGGTTTCAGCCTGGGATTTCTGGTAACGCTGACCTCGATCGGTGCCGGGGCCTTGGGTGTGGTTGCCTTGTTTGTACTCTATCCGTTGATCCCCACGGTCAAGATTGTGGGCACGGATATCGCCCATGCTGTGCCGCTCACCTTGGTGGCTGGCCTCGGGCACGTACACATGGGAAATGTGGACTTTGTGCTATTGGGTAGTCTGTTGCTGGGATCGTTACCCGGTATTTATCTGGGCAGCCATCTGAGCGTGAAGGTTCCCGAGAAGGTGCTGCGCTATATACTGGCCAGCATGCTGGTGTTAATTGGCATTAAATTTGTCGGCACTTAAAATGATGGCACATCCCTGTGCCACAGGAATATCTGATTTATTCAGAGACTCCATAAAGGTAAAATGGGCGAACGATTAACACCAGAAAATTTACGGTCTTCGACAGAAGGCGAAAGGATGAGTGAATGAACAAGGCAGACGTCTTGGTAAAAGACGATGAGATAGACCGCTACGAGCAATCCGTGCACGCCTTCCTGGGCCAGCAGATGGATATGGATCGCTTCATGTCGGCGCGCCTGCAGCAAGGGGTTTATGGCCAGCGCCAGGACGGCGTGAACATGATACGCGTGAAGATCCCCGGCGGCACGCTGACGGCCGGGCAGGTCGTCGTTCTGGCCGAGGTGCTGGAGCAATACGCGCAGCACGATGTCATCCACATCACCACGCGCCAGGATTTTCAGTTGCACTATGTGCCGCTGCAGGATACGCCGGCGGTGTTGCGGCGTCTGGCGACGGTGGGTCTGACCACGCGTGAGGCCTGCGGGAATACAGTGCGCAATGTCACGGCCTGCCCGATGGCAGGTCTGTGCCCACGCGAGCATGTCGATGTTACACCGCTGCTCGACGGCGCCGTAACGCATTTCCTGCGCCATCCGCTCACGCAGCATCTGCCGCGCAAATTCAAGATCAGTTTTTCCGGCTGCGAGGATGATTGCGCGCAGGGCATGATGCATGACCTTGGCGTGGTGGCGCGTAAAAAGGACGGCCGCTTCGGCTTCAAGATAGTGGCCGGCGGCGGCCTCGGGCACAAGCCACGCGAGGCGATCACGGTCGAAGAATTCATCGAGGAAAAAGATCTGCTGCCCAGCATGGAGGCGATAATCTCCCTCCATCACCGCTACTCCGATCGCGTCAAACGCGCCAAGGCGCGCATCAAGTTTTTGGTCGACCGGTTCGGTGCGGAAGGCTTTATCGAAAAATACAAAGAAGAGTATGCGCGCACCAAGGCGGCCTTTGCAGGGCGGCCTTATCCAACCGGTGTATGGCGTGAAAGCGAGTCCGGCCCATCTTGCGGCATGGGTGCGCCGCGTAAGGCGCTGGCTCAGAGACAGCCCGGTTTGTACGTAGTTCCAATCAGCGTGCACATCGGCGACATCACCGCGAAACAGTTGCGCGCCATTGCCAAATTAATGGCGGACGAGGGTCTGGCCGAGATTCGCACCACGCAAGATCAGAACCTGATTTTAATTAACGTACCCGAAGCGCGCCTTGAAGCAATACGCGGCACACTTGCCCTGGAAGG
>JBDSOT010000159.1:0-3219 GCA_039914705.1 Gammaproteobacteria bacterium
ATAGATCAGTCGTTCCTGCGTGACATCACGGATGCATCGGCTGAGTCGGACGATACCGCGATCATAATTGCAGTTGTCAGCATGGGAAAAAGTCTCAATCCGTGCGTCATTGCCGAGGGCGTCGAAACACCCGAACAGTTGGCATTTCTTAAGGCCCAGGGCTGTGGCGAAGGGCAGGGCTTTTATTTCAGCCAGCCGGTGACTGCAGATGAGTTCAACGAGTTGCTGCGCACGGGTATCACTTTCAAGCATTAGCATTAATGAGGAGTCGTTGTGCATCCTAGTGGCAGGACGGGTGCACTGATTACCCGTCCCTGCTCCAACTTTATCGGAACATAACAGATAGCTAGAGGACTAATTAATATCCATAGCGATTATATGAGGGCATAGCATGAAGACAATTCTACGTTTTTATGAAGGTCGCCAGAATGGGGATTCTGAACGCAGTTCCGGCGGTGTGTCTCATTCCGGCGGCGTGACGGGTGGTACACCGCGCAGCCGTTCTAAAACTAAGGCCGATGGCGCAGGCAACCAGGTGCCTGAGTTGACTAAATCGCCGCTCAAGGATGTCGGCAGGGTAGATCGTCTTATCTCGCTTATCGGCGGTAGCGCGCTTTTGACGAGTGGCCTGTTACGCCGCTCTTGGTCAGGCACTTTTTTATCCGTAGTGGGTGGAGCATTGTTGGCGCGCGGAATCTCCGGAAATTCGCATTTATATAAAGTCCTTGGCATCAATACCGCGCAGAAGATAGGGGTGCAGAAGGGCGTCAAGGGCATTAAAGTTGAACAGACTGTTAGCATTAATAAACAGGCTGAGGAGCTTTATCAATTCTGGCGAAATTTTGAAAATCTGCCGCGCTTCATGAAGCATTTGAAGGCCGTGCAAATCCTCGATCAGCGGCGCTCGCACTGGGTGGTCAAGGCACCCGCAGGCACTACGGTGGAATGGGACGCGGAGATCATCAAGGAAGAGGAGAACCACATGATTGCATGGCGCTCGCTCGCCAATGCCGAGGTTAAAAATGCCGGCTCGGTTTATTTCGAACCCGATGCGCGGGGTCGTGGCACGCTGGTTCGGGTTATTCTGAATTACGAACCTCCCGCAGGCCGGATAGGCGCGGCCATTGCCAAAATATTCGGCGAAGAACCGTCGCAGCAGATTGAGGATGACCTGCAACGCTTCAAAAAAATAATGGAGATGGATGCAAGCCATGATGAAGGCACGACAGGATATGCCTGAACGCCTTAAAAAGAGCAGATAACATTATAAATCCAGGGAGGGATTACCATGAAAAAATTGTTTCACGAAAACGGCCTTTCGATTGTCATGTTCAGCCTGTTTATTGTGTTTTTATCCGTGGGGCAGTATATGAGAAGCCCTACTTTCTGGTTCGAGTCATTTCAAAATTGGCAAAGTGAATTGCTGTCTATAGGTTTGATGGTTGTGCTATCGATTTTTTTGCGCCAGAAAGGTTCGCCCGAGTCGAAACCGATAGATCATCCCCATTCCGAGACAGGCGCATAAACTCACTTGGCCGCTTGCCATCCCTTAGGCAAGCTCATGGCGCAGACCCTGAGCGAGCAAAGGCTCTCAGTTCTGTGCTGCGCGCTGCAACGATAATGAGGTAATATCACGCGGGTCATACTCTATTTGACAAGGAGGCATAATGAAAAAAATAGCGTCTCTCTGGGATCTGCTAAAGGCCACGGGTAATTCCTGGCTGGATGACCGCGCACCGCGCATGGCAGCTGCGCTGGCCTTTTACATGATCTTTTCGATTGCGCCGCTGCTCATTATCGTCATCGCAATTGCCGGTCTGGTGTTTGGTCAAGACGATGTGCGGACTCAGATCGCCGCACAGATAAGCGGGCTGGTCGGGCCAAGCGGCACGGCAACCGTGATGGCGGTGATCGACGCCATCAGCAAACCTTCATCCAGTATTATCGCCGCCATTATTGCCATCCTTACGGTACTGTTTGGCGCATCGGGTGTGTTTGGCGAACTTCAGGATTCGCTCAACACCATCTGGAAGGTGCAGCCAAAACCGGGTCGCGCGGTGATCGGTATTATCAAGGAGCGGTTTTTATCCTTTGTGATGATACTCGTTCTCGGCTTTCTGTTGCTGGTGTCACTGGTCATCAGCACTGCGTTGACCGCCGTGGGACATTATCTGAACGGCATGCTGATCGGCTCGCAGTATTATCTGCAGAGTATTGATTTTGTGCTCTCGTTCCTTATTACCACACTACTGTTTGCGATGATCTATAAAATCCTGCCGGACGCGCGCGTGAAGTGGAGCCATGTCTGGATGGGTGCCGCCGTGACGGCGCTGCTGTTTTCCCTCGGAAAGTTTCTGATTGGTTTATACCTCGGCAAAAGCACGATGGCTTCGGCCTATGGCGCGGCAGGCTCGATAATTATTATCTTGATTTGGGTCTACTATTCCGCGCAGATTCTTTTTTTCGGAGCCGAACTCACGCACTGTTACGCAGCGCGACAAGGCCGACTGCCCGGCCCCACGGAAAATGCCATGCCTGCTCCGGTACCGGTTCCGGCGGATAGGGTTGGTCATGCGGCGAAGATAAAATAAAGGCGCTACTTAGAAACTATGCCCAAATTCTCAGTTCAGGTTTGACTGTATACGCAGACACTCAAGGTATGCGATTTCATCGGGGTTTGCGCCATCGCGTTGTGCTCGCCACAGCATTTCACCCAGGCATTCCAGCATGCGATGTTCGACTTCGTGGGGGTCTTGTAGTTTGATGAGCAGGGACTGATAAATATCGACGATCCCAGCGGGGCGGTTGATTCCTAGCTGTTCCTGAATGGCGATGTGCATACCCATATGCAGAAAGGGGTTTGCCTCGCCGAGTTCCGGCAGGAAATCTTTTTCAAGTGCGGACTCCTGGGTTTCAAGTAGCCGGTGATATTCCGGATGCTCACGCACAATGCCGGCGATAATTTTTTCCAAGGGTTCCAGTGGCTGCTGTGAGCGGTATTTATTCCATACATCGATAAAAAACTGACGTATCTCTTCTCGGTTCTGGCTGAATATCATTTAGGATTCGAGCCGCGCCAGTTCGAGAGTTTTGCCGTCATCCGGGCCGCTGGCTGGGTTTTGTGTTTATATTCGCACAGTTCGTTGATAACGCATGCGGGGCAGAGCGGCTTGCGTGCAATGCAGGTATAACGGCCATGCAGAATCAGCAAGTGATGGG
>JBDSOT010000023.1:0-17992 GCA_039914705.1 Gammaproteobacteria bacterium
CTGCTGCGGGCGACAAGATTCATTGTGAAGGTGTCAACTCCTGCAAGGGAACTACTGCCTGTAAAGGTGCGAGCAATGAATGCAAAGGTCAGAATAGCTGCAAGGGCCAAGGCTTTCTGGCGCTGAGCCAGGCTGAGTGCGATGCCGCAAAAGCAACGATGAAAGAAGACGAGATGAAGCACAGTTAAAGCAGCTTAAGCGGGCCAGCTGTACGAGCGTCGGCCACGCTTTTCTAGTATGCGATTATTGCTTTAACATAAGAAGCCGATAAACTGTTGCGCTATTTATTATTCTAAGCTTGCTGTCAGCCATAACTCGGCGGTACGATGGGCTAAGCTAATGAACAGGTAAATAAAAAGTGCTGCATTTTATGCGCAAACAACGATATGGCTTTAGCCGCGGCATGGTCACCGTGCTGGTTGCATTGTGGCTGGCGTTGGCGTTCCAGCCTTGTGTGATGGCCGGTGTGCAGGCTCTGGAACCGACATCTTGCGATGGCTGTCCTGACGATTCCAGCCTGGCTCAGCAAGGTATGACCCAAACAGATTGCCACGATACTGTTGCTTGCGCCTCGATGAAGGACGACCAGGAGATGCAGGTCGCGGGCTTCGCACGTTCATTGGTTTTAACGGATCAACCCCTGCTGATTGCCTGGGTGACTGATTACCCCTCGGTTAGCGTGCCTTGCGGTAACTTGCTCCCTATTGTAAACAACACCCCCAACGACCCACCCCGCTTATTGAGGTTTTGCATCCTGCAGATTTGATCGCTCGCCGTTAAATTCCCTGAATTTAATTCTTAAGGAGAGCGCACATGTCTGGTTTATTCCCGTTAAAGCCGGGTCGTTTAATCGTTATAATAATATTAGTTGCTGTGGGGCAGTCGGCCGCACAGGCTGCTGATAATTCCTCTAACAACCCCCTAAGCCTAGCCGAAGCCGAACAACTCGCGCTCAGCAACGACCCGCTGCTGACACGCTTCGGCGCCTTGGCATCTGCCTACCAGGAACGCGCCGTTGCTGACGCGCAGTTGCCCGATCCGCAGCTCAGTCTTGGCTTGCAGGATATTCCCATCGACAGTTTCAGCCTCACCGACGATGAGTTCACCGAGCTCGGTATCGGCGTGCAACAGACCTTTCCCGCCGGCGACACCTTGAAGCACAGAGGCAATCAGGCCACGGCCATGGCCGGTGCGGAGCAGGCGCGCATGGCGGAGGAAGAGCGCCGCGCCCTACGCGAGGTGCGCAACAGTTGGCTGGAGGTTTATTATCAAACCGGCGCGGTAAAGCTGCTGCGCCAGAATCAAAAATTATTTTCCCAACTTGTGGAGATCACTCAATCCCAATACGGCGCTGGTTTTGTCACCCAGCAGGATGTGCTGGGTGCTGGCCTTGAGTTGAGCCTGTTGAAGGACCGCGAGACCGACATCGAAACCGCACGCGCAGCGGCGTTAGCGGAACTCGCGAAGTGGGTAGGTGCTGAGCAGGCCAATCGCCCGCTTGCCGATGAATGGGATGCCGCACCGCTACCCGAGCGCACGCAGATCGAGGTCGGCCTGGACAGCCATCCGCTCATGCAGGTCGAAGACGCACTGGTGCGCGCCGGTCAGAGTGGCGTCGATCTTGCGCGCGATCAGTATAAACCCGCCTTCGGCGTGGAACTCGGCTATGGCTTGCGCGGCGGCGGGCGCACCGATTACCTATCAGGGATGCTGACACTCGATCTGCCGATATTCACCGGCAAGCGCCAGGATCGGCGACTTGCGGCGAGCCAGCAGGAAGTGTTCGCGGCGCGTTATTCGCGCGATGACCGTCGACGTGAATTGCGCCAGATGCTGGATGCGCAATATGCCAGCTGGACGCGCCTCGGTGAGCGTCTGACGCGCAATGAAAAACAATTATTGCCGCAGGCCACGCAAAACGCCGAGTCCGCACTGAATGCCTACCAAAGTGGTATTACTAATTTCCCTACTTTGGTGCGCGCGCGCATTACCGAGTTGGAAACGCATCTATCGCTGCTGCGTCTGCGCATTGATCAGGCCAAGGCACATGCGAATCTGCTGTACCTCGCGGGTGAAAACCGATGAAAAATTTTTTAGGGGTACTCGTAGTCTTGGCGCTGGGTGTGCTCGTTGGTATCGCCATGCAGCGGTACTGGTTTGATATGCCAGGCATGAATAGCGTAACACCTACCCCGGTCCATGCCGACAAAAAGGTGTTGTACTACCGCCATCCGATGACGCCGTCAATTACTTCTGAGCGGCCCTTGAAAGACAGTATGGGGATGGATTACGTCCCGGTGTATGCGGATGAGACTGCCAACACGGCACAGGCAAGTGGCTCGGCAACGGTGACGATCTCGCCGGCCGTGGTCAACAATATGGGTGTGCGGACTGCAACTGCGCAACGTGTGCCGCTGGCGCGGCGTATCAATAGTGTTGGCTATGTCGGCTACGACGAAGATCGCTTGCACCATGTCCATTTACGCACCGAGGGCTGGGTGGAAAATCTGGCCGTTAAGTTTGCAGGTGCGCGCGTGAAGGCAGGCGATTTGCTGTTCGAGTTGTACTCGCCCAAGCTGGTAAATGCGCAAGAAGAATATGTGCAGGCCTTGAGCACGGGTAATAAATTTTTGCTGTCGGCATCGCGCGGACGTCTGCGCGCATTGGGTGTGCCCGACGATCTTATCGGGCGGCTGGAGAAGACACGCCAGGTCGAGCAGCGCGTGAAGAGTTTTGCCCATAGTGATGGCGTGGTGAAGGAACTCAATATTCGCGAGGGAATGTTCATCGACCCGGCTACCGAGGCGATGAGTCTCGTGGATTTATCCAGCGTCTGGGTAATGGCCGATATCTTCGAGCAGCAGGCGCAATGGGCAGAACTCGGCCAGCAGGCCGAGATGCGCATAGCTTCCATGCCAGGCAAGGTCTGGCAGGGCCAGGTCGACTATATCTATCCCAGTCTCGATCCCGTTACACGCACGCTTAAGCTGCGCCTGCGTTTTGATAATCCAGACGAATTATTGAAGCCAAATATGTATGCCGATGTGATAATCGCCGATGCTGCCAAACAGGGCACACTGAGCATTCCACGCGAGGCGGTGATCAGCACGGGCGATGGACAGCGTGTCATCATCGCCTTGGGTGCCGGTAAATTTGTACCGCGCACTATCAAGTCCGGCATCGAGGCCGGTGAGCGCATCGAAATAACCGATGGCCTTAGTGAAGGCGAAAGCGTGGTGGTATCCGGCCAGTTTCTCATCGACTCGGAGAGTAGTCTCAAGGCGGGCCTGGATCGTTTGACGAGTGTTACGCAAACTACGCCGTCGCCGGTTTCCGGCACCACAAATCCGGTACAGACGGCAATCGGCACAGGGATCGTCAAGGCCGTCGATAACACCAAACTCAACATCAGCCACGGACCCATTACAAGCCTCAACTGGCCAGCGATGACCATGGACTTCCAGCTAGCCAATCCCAGGCTGGCCGATGGCATCACAGCGGGCATGCGCATCGAGTTTGAGTTCAGCCAAAATAAAGTGGGGGCTTATGTCATTCGTAAGCTGACCCCGATAGCGCAGGAAGGCTCATGATCGCGCGTATTATTCACTGGTCGATCCACAACCGTCCCCTGGTGTTGCTGCTCACCCTGCTGCTCATGGCATGGGGTATTTACGCGATCAAGAACACGCCGGTCGACGCCATTCCCGATCTTTCGGATGTGCAGGTCATCATCAAGACCGTTTATCCCGGCCAGGCCCCACAGGTGGTCGAGGATCAGGTGACGTACCCGCTCACCACCACGATGTTGTCGGTGCCCGGAGCGACCACGGTGCGTGGCTATTCCTTCTTTAACGAATCCGATGTTTACATCTTGTTCGAGGACGGCACCGATCCATACTGGGCGCGCTCGCGCGTGCTCGAATATTTAAGCCAGATTACCGATCGTTTGCCCAAAAACGCACGCCCTGCGCTTGGCCCCGATGCCAGCGGCGTGGGATGGATCTATGAATATGCGCTGGTTGATCGCAGCGGCAAACACGACCTCGCGCAGTTGCGCAGCATTCAGGACTGGCGGCTCAAATTCGAATTGCGTGCCGTGCCCGGTGTGGCCGAGGTTGCCACTCTGGGCGGCATGGTTAAGCAATACCAAGTCGTCGTAAATCCAAATCGCCTGCGTGCTTACAACATTACACTCGCGCAATTACGCGCCGCCATAGAGCAGGCCAGCCAGGAGGCCGGCGGCGCGGTGATCGAGATGGCCGAGGCCGAATATCTGGTGCGCACCAAGGGTTACGTATCGAGCCTTGATGATTTGCGCGCGGTACCGGTGGGGGTGAACTCCGGCGGTACACCGTTACTGCTGGAAGATGTCGCCGAGATTCGCCTGGGTCCGCAACTGCGCCAGGGCATTGCCGAATTAAACGGTGAAGGCGAGGTTGTGGGCGGCATTGTGGTGATGCGCGCGGGCGAAAATGCGCAAGCAACCATCGAGGCCGTGAAGACCCGGTTAAAGGAATTAAAAAAGACCTTGCCGAAAGGCGTGGAGATTATCGAGACCTACGACCGTTCTCAGTTCATCCAGCGCACGGTGAGCAATCTTAAGGAAAAATTGATCGAGGAATTTATTGTCGTGGCGCTGGTGTGCCTGGTATTTCTGTTTCATATCCGTTCAGCACTGGTGGCGATCATAGCCTTGCCGCTGGGAATATTGACGGCCTTCATCGTGATGTATTACCAGGGCATCAATGCAAACATTATGTCGCTGGGCGGCATCGCGATTGCCATCGGTGCGATGGTCGATGCGGCCATCGTGATGATCGAGAATGCGCACAAGCATCTGGAACATGAAAGGCTTACCGACGCCAATCGCTGGGACATCATGCAAAGATCGGCGGTCGAGGTTGGCCCGCCACTGTTTTTTGCGCTGTTGATTATCACTCTGAGCTTCCTGCCGGTGTTCACTCTGGAAGGCCAGGAGGGCCGTTTGTTCGCGCCGCTCGCCTACACCAAGACCTATGCCATGGCCGCCGCCGCCGGGCTTTCGATTACGCTGATCCCGGTGCTGATGGGTTATTTCATCCGGGGCAAGATTGTGCCCGAGAAAAAGAATCCGTTGAATCGTGTGTTGATTGCGCTTTATATGCCGGTGATCTCCGGCGTGCTGCGGTTTCCAAAAACCACAGTCGTCATCACATTATTGCTGGTCGCGAGCCTGGTGTTTCCGCTGTCAAAGCTGGGTTCCGAATTTATGCCCGGCATGGACGAGGGTGACCTCATGTACATGCCGACCTTGCTGCCTGCCGCATCCATCGGCGAGGCGCAGCAATTTTTGCAACAGAGCGACAAACTTATCAAGACGGTTCCCGAGGTGAAAACCGTGTTCGGAAAAATCGGCCGCGCCGATACCGCAACCGATCCCGCGCCGCTGGCCATGCTCGAAACCATCATCCAGTTCAAACCAAAAGATGAGTGGCGCGCGGGCATGACGCCGGAAAAGTTGCGACAAGAACTGGATCGCGTAGTGCAATTTCCCGGCGTGTCGAACGTCTGGGTGATGCCCATCAAGACGCGTATAGACATGTTGTCCACCGGCATCAAGACACCGGTTGGTATCAAAATCACCGGACCCGATCTCAAGATAATCGAAAACATCGGCAAACAGGTCGAACAGGCCGTGCGCAAGGTGCCCGGCACGACGTCAGCCTATGCCGAGCGCGTGAGTGGCGGACGTTATATCAATATCGACATCGACCGCCGCGCGGCGGCGCGTTTCGGCCTGAACATCGGCGCTGTGCAGGACGTGGTGAGCATGGCGGTCGGCGGTGCCAATATTGCCGAGGCAGTCGAGGGACGCGAGCGCTATCCGATTAATATTCGTTACCCACAGGAGTTGCGCGACTCCGTGGAGCAATTGCGCCTATTGCCTGTGGTTGCACCCGGCGGTGCGCAGATTCCGTTGGGTGCGGTAACGACAATCGAGATTGCCGATGGCCCGGACATGATCAAGAGTGAAGATGCGCAACTTACAGGTTGGGTGTATGTGTATACCGAAGGCGTCGACCTAGGTTCGTACATAAGTGACGCGCAAATCAAGGTCAGCGAAAATATAAAATTGCCCAGCGGTTATACATTGTCCTGGTCGGGTCAGTTCGAGTATCTGGAGCGCGCCAGGGAGCGTTTGCAGTATGTCATTCCGTTAACCCTCGCAATTATTCTGCTGCTGCTTTATTTGAGTTTTCGTAACTTTACGCAGGCACTGATGATCATGGGCGCGGTGCCGCTCGCCCTGGTCGGCGGTTTCTGGCTGCTCTATGTGCTGGACTACAATCTCTCGGTTGCGGTTGGCGTCGGGTTCATCGCGTTGGCTGGGGTAGCCGCAGAATTCGGGATCATCATGCTGGTCTATCTCGACCAGGCCTTGCAGCGCCATCAGCCTACAACACTTAATGGTCTGCGCGCGGCAATCATCGAAGGGGCGGTCATGCGTGTGCGTCCCAAGGCGATGACCGCAGCGGTTATTATTGCGGGCCTGTTGCCGATCATGTTGGGCACCGGTGCCGGTTCCGAGGTAATGAAGCGCATTGCCGCGCCGATGGTCGGGGGCATGATTACTGCGCCGCTCGTCTCGTTATTTTTAATCCCGGTACTATACCTGCTGTGGAAGGTGCGCGGATTGCCGGGAACAGGCGAACAAAAGGTTTAACTGCGTGTCCAAAAAATCGTTATGACCGGTGCTTCGTCGACGAGACCTTCAGCGAGCTGGCGACTGATTCGGAGGGTGGCGTGAGATATTGCCGACCGAGAGCGTATGTTTGCAGTTGAAATAAAGTGGCAGGAGAGGGGTTATTGGCAAAACTGCTGAAATAAATAATCCCTACAGCATTCTAATATCCGTCTTACAACAGCAGCATTCCCTTTCCCGCCAGCGGGAGAGGGCGAGGGTGGCTTAGATTAATCACCCTCATCCTAACTTTCTCCCCTCGCGGAGAGAAGGAATAAAGAAGCATCCACTAAGGGCAACGCTCTTTGCCGGAAATGGATTCTGTCTCGATGAATAACCATCGCCCAGGGACGATGAGCGTCCGGAACTCGACATGCGCCTAGGTATGCCGACCGGCGCGGCAATGCCGCTGATGTGGGCACATGCCGAATACGTAAAATTATTACGCACCGTCGCCGACGACCAGGTGTTCGATTGCATACCGATAGTTGCCGAGCGTTATCAGAAAAAACGTGGCCGGAAAGACCTGGAAATCGAGACCCGGACAAACCTTACACATTCAGGCCCCCGGCGCATTTCGCCTGGTCTGGTCGTGTGATGAATGGCTGAAGGTTAATGACGTTGCGGCCAAGGCGAGCGGCCTTGGAATTTATTTCGTGGATATCCCGCTGCCCAAAACCCAACGTGCCCCGGTGCGCTTTACCTTTTTCTGGCTGGAGGTCGTGGACATACCTTTTTTCCGGCGCGAGTGCGAGCAGTGGGAAGGGCGGGATTATGCTGTAGTGACATCTTGAAAATATCAGCTAACCGTTGAAGGGGAAAGATTAAAATGAGGATGGCTTAACTTATCTAAGGAACCTCTGAACAATTCCATTCATGGAATTTTCAGAGACGACCGCTCCTTCGCATCCATGCGCCCGCGGCATTGGGGCTTCCTGCCCGGCAAATAGCAAAAAATATGATTTTTTCTTTTCTTCATTTTTCAAACACTTGTGTGTTTGAAAATAGCGGCACATCCCTGTACCGCAGGAAACTCTGAGTAATCAGAGCGTCCCTACGGAAACGCTGAATAAATTCCATTCTGAAATTCTCAGAGCGGCACATCCGCGCGCCGCAGGAATCTCTGAATACCGCAGAGATTCCCTAATATGCTCGTTCTGAATGACATGCGGTTGTACCGCTCGTTACTCACCCACGTTTTTAAATTCCAGTAACGTTTTTTCCCACTCTTGGGGCAGTGCTCGTTCAGTGCGCGCGGGATCAACGTCTGACTCTTCATCCAGGGCATCGGCATATTTGGTCAATAGCGTGGCCATCAGGTTGCCGTACACGATAAGTTTCCTAATTACGGCGGGATTGGGTTGGCGTGAGTCAACTATCATCATTCCTTACCTCTAATTTTTCCTGGCCTTCGAATCGCACAACTTTCATCTATATGTTAGCTCACGCTTACTTCGCTCTCCGATCTTTTACATTGCGCCGCCGCTCGGTGATGATATGCTTATCTTTATTTACATGGCTCTCTGGAGGCCGCCCCAGCCGACGGTTTGGCAAGCCGAGTTCGTTATAGCGTTCGGGCCAGATAGTTTGCGGTAACAAACCGATCTTTTCGGCTATCACGCGCTCCATGCGAGGGTAAGGCTTAACCAGCGCCAGCCTTGCAGCCGCGCGCGTCACGCCATGCTCACGCCCAATATCACCTAACGAAATGCCGCGAAGGTCGAGCTGATATTTAATCCAGGCGCGCCGTTGGTTTTGATCTAAAGGTATTAGGATGTTAAAACTTGCCATGCGAATAACTATAGCCTAGTTAAATAGGCTATGTCAACTATTTAAATAGTTCAATTACTACCCCCACTTTTTGCTGGTCGTAAAAATTGTTTAATGCAAAAGTTTATACAAAACAATAGATATGGGTATAAGTTGTTGCTCAAACAAAGAAGGGATGATGGAAAAAAAAGCCAAGCATACGCCTAAAAAACTAGGCGAATTTATGCGAGTCCAACGTGAGGCTCGTAATATGGGCATTGAGGCAATGGCTCGCTGTGTCGGTGTAAATAAAAATACGCTGGGTGGCTACGAGCGCAGTGAACGGTTGCCTGATATCGAGTTCCTGGCCGAGTTTGCCCTGGCAACAGACTCAGACTTTCAACAATTATTAGCGTTGCGTCTGAATGGAAGCAAGGCACCAGCTGTACATAAATCTCTCGGGCTTTTAGGTCTTATAAATACGCAGAGAGACAAAGGGAACCAATACACACTTCAGGAGACGGCGCTCGACTACAACCTCGATGCTGATGGATTGCGCAAACATTTAATAGATGTGTCCACGCAAGCTTTGCATAGCGACAGGCAAGGGGACAACGCACCCGAGGCTGCCCGCTCACGACGCTCCGATGATGAATACACTTCTATACCTTCATATGGCGTGGCTACCCAGGATAGCCGTGGTGATGAAATCCATAGCGATGATAAGTCCGTCGTCGATGCTTTAGTCTTTAAACGCGCCTGGATTAGGACAGAACTTCACGCCCAACCTGCCGACCTGTTACTCATGTACGTAGATGGGGATAGTATGGAAGCTAGGATCAGGTCGGGCGATGTCGTTCTCCTGGATAGGCGAGATACCACCGCACAGCGTGATGGCGTCTATGTTTTGCGCCTTGATGGCGCGTTATTGATAAAGAGATTGCAGCGTCTGCCGGGTGGCTCCATTGAAGTAACGAGTGAAAATGAAGCGTACAAGCCTTTCACGATTGCCCTGGAAGACTTGGCGCTCGATTTTACTATCATTGGCCGCGTTGTATGGGTGGGTGGCCGCCTATAGCAAAGTGCCCAGAAGAGTACTCTCGTCGGAAATAAGGTGATGTATCAGTTTGAATTTTGATTGTACAAATACTCTGTCAAGATTGATGGTTATAATCATCCTCTTTCTTTTCAAATTGATACACCACCAGAAATAAGGATATTCATCAATGTACGACACCATTATTGTGGGCGGTGGACCCGCTGGCCTCAGCGCGGCGCTCATTCTCGGACGTTGCCGCCGAAGGGTTCTGGTCTGTGACTCGGGACAACCACGCAATGCTGCCTCGCATGCGATGCACGGATTTTTAACACGCGACGGTATTCACCCCGCTGAATTTCTGCGCACCGCGCGTGAAGAGCTAGGTACGTATGATGTTGAACTGCGCGCCATTCAGGTCAGCGAGGCACGTCGTGATGGCGTGGGGTTTGAAGTGACATTGGAAGATGGGACGCGCTTACAATGTCGCAAGCTACTGCTGGCGACAGGGATCGTTGATCGCGTGCCGAACCTGGAAGGTTTTGAACCGCTGTATGGCCACAGTGTGCATCATTGCCCGTATTGCGACGGTTGGGAGGTGCGCGATCAGCCGTTGGCCGTATACGGGCGCGGCAAACACGGGCTGATGTTTTCGCTGACGATGCGCCGCTGGAGCCAGGATTTAATTTTATTTACCGATGGCCCTGCGCTACTGAGAAAGTCCGAACGGGAAAAATTAAAACACCTTGAAATCAAGCTTTGCGAAACACGCATCGCACGTCTGGAAGGAACCGAGGGTAAGCTTGAACGCATTGTGCTGGTTACCGATGAGATAATTGCGCGGCGCGCGCTGTTCTTTACGCTGGGCTGGAATCAACGCTCTGACCTTGCCGCGAGGCTCGGCTGTAAATTGACCCGCAAGGCCGGCGTGCACTGCAACAAACTCGGTGAGACCTGTGTGCCCGGCCTTTACGTGGCAGGGGATACATCACGTGATGTGCAGTTGGTTATTGTTGCAGCCGCGGAGGGTACGAAGGCCGCGTTTGCGATCAACACGGCCCTGCAAAAACAGGATTGTGCTTAGCGGGGCTAAAGGGCAGCGCCCATCGAATAATGAATTGGAAGGTGGGCAGTGCCCACCCTACAACTGCATTCCCGCAAGGGGAGAAGGAACGAAAGGCAATGAGTAACTTAACGATGAAAATTCTCTGTTGCATGAAGAGTGTTTTGTAATAAGGTGGCGACGGTCATCGGCCCGACGCCGCCGGGTACCGGGGTGATCCAGCCGGCGCGTTGTCTGGCTACTTCGAATTCCACGTCGCCACTGAGGTCGCCGTTTTCATCACGGGTCGTGCCTACGTCAATTACAATAGCCCCCGGTTTGATCCACGTGCCCTTGATGAAGCGGGGCTTGCCGACGGCGGATACTAAAATATCGGCGCGTCCCACCTGTTCAGCCAGATCCTGGGTAAAGCGATGACATACGGTCAGCGTGCACCCGGCCATTAATAATTCAAGCGCCATCGGTCGTCCAACAATATTCGATGCCCCGACCACCACCGCATGCTTGCCACGCAGTGGCTGGCCGACGCTCTCCAGCAAGGTCATCACGCCCAGCGGCGTGCACGGCCGCAGCAAGGGCATGCGCAGGGCGAGGCGGCCCACGTTGTAGGGATGAAAACCGTCTACGTCTTTGCCGGGGTGGATGCGCTCGATGACGGTCTCGCTGTCAATGTGTGCGGGCAAGGGCAGTTGCACCAGAATACCGTCCACCTCCGGATTGCGGTTCAGATCGTCGATGAGCGCTAACAGTTCGTCCTGTTGAGTGGCCGTCGGCATATCATAAGCCAGCGAGAAGATGCCGACTTCCTGGCAGGCCCGGCGTTTGCTGGCGACATACACCTCCGAGGCCGGGTCTTTGCCGACCAGAACCACGGCCAGGCCGGGGACGCGCAGATTTGCCGCCAGACGCTGCTGGACGCGTTGTTTCAGGGTTTGACGCAAGTGGGCGGCAATCGCCTTGCCGTCGATAATGTGAGCGCTCATGCGGTTTTTAGTTTAAATCCTGGCGTAACGACGGCATGTTTAGGATAAGGCTGTGTGACGCAATCATCTCACGCCGTCTGTCATTTCACCAAGACACCCGTGCTTGCAGGCGCTAATAAATTGACGTCACAAGTGCCTGCGCGTATCATCGCCAACCTTATTAGCAGGCTCATCGCAGCTATTTTTCGGGCCTGGTGCTGCTACCGCATCGCGGTGGTAATTAGCAGCATCATGGCGTTTGCAACACACATCGGGGTATAGCGCAGCCTGGTAGCGCGCCTGCTTTGGGAGCAGGATGTCGAGAGTTCGAATCCCTCTACCCCGACCATACAACAGGTGATGAATAACGCCCTTCAAGCAGTAAACCGTGATCCGTGCCGGAGCAAAAGCCGGTTTTACGCTGGTTTGTCATGTCGCCAGCTGCTTGCTATTGTTACTCGTCACCAAAGCCATGCGCCCGTAGCTCATCCGGATAGAGCATCGGCCTTCTAAGCCGAGGGTAGCAGGTTCGAGTCCTGCCGGGCGCACCACCTTGCAGTACTGACAGCTAGTTTTACACCGGCAAGTATAGTTTGGGCGGCTGTTATCTTATAATATTTACCCTATCGCCAGGATGGCAACGATAATGTTTTATGGTGGGCGTAGCTCAGTTGGGCGAGATGCGAAGCATCAAGCGCCCAGCCGGGAGCTGGGCAGGTATTGGATAGAGAATTGAAGTTGCGCCAGGGATGGCAACGATAATGTTTTATGGTGGGCGTAGCTCAGTTGGTAGAGCCCCGGATTGTGATTCCGGTTGTCGTGGGTTCGAGCCCCATCGCTCACCCCACCTTTGCAAGGGTACGCAGCGTTGCCCTCATCCCCATCCCTTCTCCCGTGGGGAGAAGGGGGCGAGCCGAGGCGCTATGCGCGCTAAAATATGTTTGGGCCGTTAGCTCAGTTGGGTGAGGTAAGACGTTGCCGAATGACAGCACAGGATGTGCTGTCTGGGGTGAAGCAGTGATATGAAGTTGCGCCATGGATGGCAGCATGTGGTATATACGGGCCGTTAGCTCAGTTGGTAGAGCAGCTGACTCTTAATCAGTAGGTCGTTGGTTCGACCCCAACACGGCCCACCATTCAATCTGTAGAAGCACTTTGCACTTTACAAATGCAAGCATGTTCGATGTCCGCAAACCCATATTAACCCGATATTGTTTTATTCACGTAGGCAGTAAGCTAACGACATGAATATAACTAATGTAACACGCGGCCACTACTTGGAGGCCATGGGCGTTCAGGTATGGAAACAACGCACGGCTGCGGTGCATGTCCGAGGTTAGTCCACACAGCCGGTAATGGATAATATCCTGTCAAATTCTACCGGCAGCGCCGCCGCTGACATCATGTCGCTGTCCTGGCCGGCATTGGAACAGGCAGTCAACACCTGCACGCGTTGCCGTTTATCCGAGACACGCAGCAAGACGGTATTTGGCGTGGGCAATCGTACTGCCGAGTGGATGGTAATCGGCGAGGCCCCCGGTGCCGAGGAAGATCGTCAGGGCGAACCCTTCGTGGGCCAGGCCGGGCAATTGCTTAACGCGATGTTGAAGGCTATCGGACTGACGCGTGAAGAAGTTTATATCGCGAACATCCTGAAGAGCCGCCCCCCGCAAAACCGCGACCCGCTACCCGATGAGGTGGCCGCCTGCGAACCTTTTTTGATGCGCCAGATACAGTTGATACAGCCCAAAATTATACTTGCCGTCGGCCGCATTGCGGCGCAAAACCTGCTCAAGACCGATACCAAGGTCAGCAACATGCGTGGCAAGCGCCATGTTTATCCCGGCAGTGATATTCCCTTAGTGGTGACTTATCACCCCGCTTATTTATTGCGCAAGCCCGCCGAGAAACGCAAGGCGTGGGAAGATTTGAAGTTCGCGGTGAGAGTATTTAAGGGTGAAGTTTAATTTAAGCAATGAGCGCCATTCTCAAACAGCCCACTATTAATCTCCGTCCCATGAACGTGGCCGACCTCAACGACATTATAGGCATCGAGCGGCGCGCTTATGATTATCCATGGACGGAGGGCATTTTTCGTGATTGTCTGCGCATCGGCTACTCCTGCTGGATGTGCGAGGAAAATTATAGCGTCGCGGGATATGCAGTCATGTCGGTGGGCGCAGGTGAATCGCATATTTTAAATATTTGCATCCGGCCGGAATCGCGTCAACGTGGTCTCGGGCGCATGTTGCTGGAGCACTTGTTGGATATTGCCCGTCAACAAGGTGCCGAGGTTACGGTGTTGGAGGTGCGCAATTCAAATCGCGTCGCGCTCAAGCTTTATCAAGACCTGGGTTTTAACGAAGTGGGCACGCGTAAATCCTATTACCCGGCGCCCGGCGGCAGCGAAGACGCCATCATTCTTGCGCTCAGCTTGTGATGTGCGGTGACTCAGGGTTGTTATCTGTGTGATATAGGCCATCGGCTCTACCTGCTATAATTCGTTCCTCACGATTCAAGATTCCCTACCCATGTCAGTCGCCGCCAAATCCATTATTAAATCCATTGCTGGAGAGGCGTTGCGCCGTCGCACTTTCGCAATCATCTCGCATCCCGACGCGGGCAAGACCACACTCACCGAAAAGCTTCTGCTGTTCGGCGGTGCGATCCAGCTGGCCGGCACTGTGAAGGGACGCAAGGCCGCGCGCCATGCAACCTCGGACTGGATGGAACTGGAAAAGCAGCGCGGCATTTCCGTCACCTCATCGGTGATGCAATTTCCCTATCGCGACATGATTATCAATCTGCTCGACACGCCTGGCCACGAGGATTTTTCCGAAGACACCTACCGCACCCTGACTGCGGTGGATTCTGCGCTCATGGTTATCGACTCCGCCAAGGGCGTGGAGGAGCGCACCATTAAATTGCTTGATGTCTGCCGTCTGCGCGATACGCCGATCTTGACCTTCATCAATAAGCTTGATCGCGAAGGACTTGCACCGATTGACCTGCTCGATGAGGTCGAGACCGTGCTCAAGATTCGCTGTGCGCCGATTACCTGGCCTATTGGCATGGGTAAGCGCTTCAAGGGTATTTTTCATCTGCTCAATGACAGCGTGCATATTTTTAATTCCACCTTAAGTCACAAAGTGCAGGAAGGTGAGGTGATTCAGGGCCTCGATAACCCTCGTCTGGATGAATTATTCGGCACTATGGCCGATGAGTTGCGCGAAGAGATTGAGCTGGTAAAAGGCGCGAGCCATACATTCGACTTGCAGGCATTTCTGGCCGGTGAATTGACGCCGGTATTTTTTGGCTCGGCGATGAATAACTTCGGTGTGCAGGAATTGCTCGATATGTTCGTTCAATACGCGCCACCGCCGCAACCAGGTAATACTACGACGCGCAAGGTGCAGGCGGACGAGGAGAAATTCAGCGGCTTCGTATTTAAAATACAGGCCAATATGGATCCGGCGCATCGTGACCGTATTGCCTTTATGCGCGTCTGTTCGGGCAGCTATAGCAAGGGTATTAAACTGCGCCATGTGCGCATCAAGCGCGATGTGCAAATCTCCAATGCCATAACCTTCATGGCCGGTGAGCGCGAGAATATCGATGACGCTTATCCGGGTGACATCATCGGCCTGCACAATCACGGCACGATTCAGGTTGGCGATACCTTCACACAGGGCGAAGACCTGAAATTCACCGGCATCCCGCATTTTGCGCCTGAGTTATTCCGCCGCGCGCGCCTGCGCGATCCGTTGCGCATGAAGGCATTGCAGAAAGGTTTGGAACAGCTCTGCGAAGAGGGTGCCACGCAATTATTCAGACCGCTCAGCAGCAATGATTTGATCCTGGGCGTGGTCGGAATGCTGCAATTTGATGTGGTGGCTTACCGCCTGCAACACGAGTACGGCGTCGAGTGCAGCTTTGAAAATGTGCAGGTCACAACGGCGCGCTGGGTGTGCAGCGAAAACAACAGGAAACTGGAAGAATTTCGCATCAAGGCGCACGATCATCTGGCGCTGGATCACGCAGGACAACTCGCTTACATCGCTCCTACGCGCGTCAATCTTGAGTTAACCATGGAACGCTGGCCGGATATTCAATTTCGCGCCACGCGCGAGCACTAAGACAGTCGCCGAGCCTTCATGAGTACATTATTCTTTACGTACAAAGACGAATTTTGGACACGAAGCTAATTGAATTTTATTGGTTTTTTCTTGCTAAATTTTTCAGCTTTCGAAGGATGCGATGAAAACGGAATCGAAACATTTCAGGGATACGTGTAATAAAAACGGAAAAGAAGGCTGGGTTGTTTCGCATTTCAGAAAAAGCTGTGAGGAATGATCGTGTTTTTAAAGGTTGTATTACACTGTAGTAGCTTATCTGCTCCTCAATTAAAAAAAGTTGACGTGATATGGCGGAAGTCAGAGCCACATTATTTGCAATAAGTTTATGACGCAAGAGTCCTAAATTTAACTGCCGTAAATGATTCTGATTATGTAGATTATTTCCGTCGATAATCGAACCTTTTCGGGAGCGATAATAATAATAGGCATCAGGAATTATGGTGAAGCGTGCACCGTGTACGAGGCACATCAGGTAGAGTTGAAAATCCTCCCCACACCTTACGGTCTCATCGTACATAAGTCCATGCTGCTCAAGGAAGCGGCGTCTGATCAACGGTTTGGAGGAGCCAAGGCCAAGATGATCCAGTCCAGGCAGATGGCTTTCGACAAAATCCACGGCATCCACATTTCTGACCTCCGTCAGATTACTACCCGATTGTGAGAAAAGCGTACCCCAGGGATGTTCGGCTTCATCATGAATCATGTACAGATCATCCGCCACCATATCCGTATTGTGTGAATGAGCCGCTGCCAGTAGTTGCGCCAATCTTTCCGGTGCATACCAGTCATCTGAATCAAGAATGGCAATCCAATCTCCCGTGGCCAAGCGCAGAGCGCAATTGCGAGCATGGCTCGGCCCCGCATTATTTGCAGTGACTATAAGCTTGATCCGTTCATCGATAAAACTCTTAGTGACTTGGACGGTGTCATCGCTGGAACCATCGTCCACCACAATCACTTCGATACTTCTTTCGGTTTGGTCGAGCGCCGATTGTAAGGCATGCGCGATATATTTTTCAGTGTTATAGGCGGGGATAATGACGGATACTTTAATATTCGCGGGCGGATCATGTGCTAGCATTTGCTCTCCCATACTTCCGGGGTACCGTCACGCGTCACTTTGCGTGACAAACCATGTACATAAGCTATTAAAAGTATTGATGACGAATCCTACCGTAAGTAAAGATGCGCTGTCGATATAAATTAACTTGAAGGTAAGGGGGTATCGCGTTAAATAGCGCAAGCGCCCTTTTCATATATATGCTGACTTTATTAACTCTATCTCATTATCTTCGAAGTATTTTTCAGATAGAAAACTGTATACGGTGAGCACTTACTTGTAGATATTATCTCGATAGTATCTGAATTAACGGGACGCCAAGCTTTTATGCCTTTTCGCAAAGTCTTTGGAGTGCTTAACGACCAAATGTTTACCATAGCGTTGCAACGATAGCCACGAAACACATCGGTGTAATAAACCGATCCCTTACTTATATGCAAGTGGTTGCTTTACAAATTTGTCTTTCCCCGCAGCGCACATATCTTTGTGCAAAGTCAGCAGATGCTTGCTGATGTACATCACTACGGCATTCCAAAGAATAAAATGACCGCCGTCCCTATGGGTGTGGATACTGAAATTTCCCATTCTTCGAATATTCAACCGATTGATGATATTCGATTAAAAGACAAACGCGTCATCGTCTATCTGGGAACGCTCGACAGAGCCAGAAGTATTGAAGTGCTATTCGAAATGCTGGTCATTTTAAAAGCAAAAATCCCGAATTTGCTCTTAATATTAGTAGGCGACACCGAAGACAGCGATCATGCAGCATGGTTAAAATTAGAGGCCGTACGGTTAGGGGTGATAGATTCGGTTTTATGGACAGGGTGGCTGCCTATGGAAGAGGGTTGGAGATATGTGTGTGCCGCTGAGCTTGGATTATCACCCTTCCCTAGAAGTTTTTTGTTGGATAGCGCTTCACCGACTAAAGCCGTTGAGTATATGGCGATTGGATTGCCGGTAGTTGTCAATGATAATCCGGATCAGGCACTGATTATTCAGGAAAGCCAGGCAGGTCTATGCGTTAAGTTTGGTGCCGCATCTTTTGCAGAAGCGGTGATTACCTTACTTAATGATCCGCAGCTTCGCAACGAAATGGCTATCAAAGGCAAACAGTATGTAGCTAGCCATCGTGGTTACGATAGTCTAAGTCAATTGGTTGCAAGCACGTATAAGCATATTTTAAGGTGAGATATTTAACTTACCCGCCAGATGCCATGCGTGAAAGTTGTTCAATCAGCTGCTCCATAGCTGTGCGTTGTTCG
>JBDSOT010000046.1:0-9814 GCA_039914705.1 Gammaproteobacteria bacterium
CGCAAAGTCCAAGCGTAGGCATTGAACTCGCGGCCGATGGTGGTCGGCACGGCATCTTGTAGATGCGTGCGGCCGCTCTTTACCGTGTTCATTTCGCGTGCGCCTATGCGCGCATATTCGTCGGCCATGGCATACGTCGCTGAGATCAGGCGCGGCAATTTAGTTAAAGCAGCGAGGCGGATAGCGGTAGGGATGGTATCGTTGGTACTCTGTCCCATGTTGACGTGGTCATTGGGATTGATCGGTGTATAGACTCCGCGCTGGCTGCCCAGTGCGACGTTAGCGAGATTGGCGATGACCTCGTTGCTGTTCATGTTGTGGCTGGTGCCGGCCCCGGCCTGAAAACGATCCACCACGAACTGATCGAGATGCTCGCCTGCAAGAATCTTGTCGCAGGCAGCGATGATGGCCTTGGCCAGATCATCCTCGAGCCAGCCGGGCTGATTATTCGCCATGGCCGCTGCACGCTTGACGTGCACGTGCGCCAGGACAAAATCCGTGTCCATGGTTTTGCCGCTGATCTGAAAGTTGGCCACGGCGCGCGCCGTTTGAATTCCGTACCAGGCTTGTGCAGGAACCTGGTACTCGCCCAAACTGTCTTTTTCGACGCGAAAGCGGCTATTATTCATGTTGATCAGTCACTCTGGGAAAGGCTGTAAAATTATCTGAGGTGTTAGCATATGAGAGCTTGTGTGACGTATTTTTTTGCCAGAATGAGTGTAATCCTTTTTACCCTGCTCGTGCTATCCGCACCGTCGTTCGCGGCCGTGGATTTTGTGCTGCCCGATGTCGATGGCAAACAGTATAAACTCTCGGACTATCGCGGCAAGTGGGTGGTCGTGAATTATTGGGCAACCTGGTGTGGGCCGTGTCTTGAGGAAATTCCCTCCCTCGACGAGTTTCATGCCAAACATAAGGATCAGGATGCGGTAGTCTTGGGAGTCAACGCGGAAGATATTGGCATCGAAAAATTACGCACATTTATCGATGAGCACTTCATGAAATATCCGGTGCTGCGCGGCGATAGCGGCCCTGAATCCCCGCTCGGGCCGATATACGGATTACCTACCACGTATCTGATCTCGCCGACCGGGGAGATTGTCACCATGCATCTCGGTGCATTAACCGGTGCTGCGCTGGAAAAAATTATCGAGGGAGAGACTGTGGGGCAGAAACAAACTTCTGTCTCCGAGATTCCACGATGGAAGTTCTGGAAGCGCCATGAAGGCTGACGGTGCTGAAATTATTTGACTGCTTAAATTAAAAATTAGTCTCGCACATCTGGGTATGCGTAAGTAAAAATACGCCTTGCCCGCCACGCTCGAATTCAAGCCATAAAAAAGGCGCATCCGGGTAAGCAGTAATCAGCGCCGCTTCGCTCACGCCGACTTCCACTATCAATACGCCGTTCGCATTCAGATAATTTGCCGCCTCTCGCAAAATACGCCTGACGTAATCCAGGCCATCCGCGCCGGCAGCCAGGCCCAGCACCGGCTCGTGATGGAACTCGTCGGGTAGCTCCGCCATTTCCAGTGCATCGACATAAGGCGGGTTGCTGACGATGATGTCGTATTTATTCCCCGCCAAGGCATTGAATAAATCGGATTCAATTGCGTGTACCCGATCTTCCAAACCGTGTTGTGTAATGTTGATTTTAGCGACATCGAGGGCATCCACGGAGATGTCCGCGGCATCAACAACGGCCTGTGGAAAAACATGCGCGCAGGTAATGGCGATGCATCCGCTACCGGTGCAAAGATCCAGGATGGTGGATACCTGTTCGTGTTGCACCCAGGGTTCAAAACCTTTTTCGATAAGTTCGGCGATCGGCGAGCGTGGCACCAGCACACGTTCATCAACATAAAAATTCAGACCGGCAAAATTTGCCCGCTGGGTCAGATACGCCGCCGGCAGACGCTCGGTTATGCGGCGTAGTAATAAATCAACAACGCGCGGCTTTTCACTGCTTGTCAGGACTGTATTTAACAAATTAGAGGGCAGCGGACAGGACAGGTGCAGGCTATGCAATACCAGGGCGCTAGCCTCATCCACGGCGTTATCGGTGCCGTGGCCGAAGTATAGACCCGCCTCGTTAAACCGGCTGGCGCCCCAGCGGATAAAATCACGCACCGTGTGGAGTTGTTCGATGGCCTCGGTGCGAATATTCATGGCAAAAGTCTCAAAATATCAATGTTGGCCGTTGATGGGTAGTTGTATTAACTCACAACCGTCCGCATCGCACCATAACGCGCTGCCTTGCTCATACCAGTCGCCTAATACGATGCGTTGCGCCGGTTGACCGTCCAGATAAAAATCATGCACTGCCGGACGGTGGGTATGTCCATGGATCAGGCGCGTCACCTGATATTGACGCATGACGGTTTCCACGGCGGTTTGATCTACGTCCATAATAAGCTCGGATTTGCCGGAGGTTTTTTTCAGGCTCTCCTCACGATACTGTTTGGCAAGCCGGGCACGTTGCGCTAGCGGCAGCGCTAAAAAAGCCTGAGTCCAATCAGGAGTGCGGATTTGCCTGCGGACATTCTGGTAGTCGATATCTTGCGTGCACAATGTGTCGCCGTGCATCAGCAGAGTAGCTTGGCCATTAAGGCTGATCACGCAAGGATCGGGTAGCAAATGGCAGCCACTAATATTTGCGAAGCGCGCGCCGACCAGAAAGTCCCGGTTGCCATGCATAAAATAAGTCTTTACACCGCTGTCGGCGAGCCTGCGCAGCGCAGTCAGGACATGGCAGCTTTCCGGGTCGGTATCATCGTCGCCTAGCCAGACCTCGAACAAGTCACCAAGAATATACAGGGCCGCGCACTGCGCAACATCGCGGTCAATAAACCTTAAAAAAAGTTCACTAATCGCAGGCCGGTCTGCGCATAGATGAAGATCGGAAATGAATAATTGCTTAGTTCGGATTTGCGGAGCCACTCTTGGTGCTGAAGGTAGCTCCAGTGCTGCCTTTCTTGGCGGGTGGTGAAATGCTTTTGACGGCTTTAGGTTTCGGGGAAACCTTTGCTTTAGTGGTTTTACCGGCAGTTTTTTTGGCCTTTTTCTTGACGGTTGCCTTACTATCCTTGGCGTCTTTTTTTACGTAGGCTTCAGCACTGGTAACTACTAACGGTGGTGCGGCAGGCTCAATACTGACCTTTTTAATCAACACCTGCGTTTGTGGCACGTCGGTAGGGAAGGGGCCGCCTGGGCCGGTCGGAATATTACGAATACGGTCGAGCACATCAAGGCCTTCGGTAACCTTGCCGAACACGGTGTATCCCCAATGCCCGGGTGTGGGTGAGTGATGATTCAGTATGCGATTGTCCACTACATTAATGAAGAATTGATTAGTGGCCGAATCAGGTTCGTACTCGCGTGCCATGGCGATGGTGCCGCGCTCATTTTTGAGACCGTTATTGGACTCCGAGGTGATCGCGGCGCGGGTATAGCGCGCTTTGTAATCAGTGCTGTAGGCGCCACCCTGTACCATGAAATTGCTGATGACGCGGTGGAAGATCGTGCCATCGTAAGCGCCTTCGCGGACATAACTCAGGAAATTTTCCACTGTTTTCGGCGCCTTGGTATCGTAAAGCTCCAGTATCATGTCGCCGAGGCTGGTTTGAATACGCACGCGCGGCAGCAGGGTGGGCGGGGCTTCCTTTGCTACGTCTTCTTTGACTTTGGTGTCTTTGCCGGTGGCAGCAGCCTCTTTTGCAGCGGGTTTCTTCGCCGTGTCGGCGGCCTGCACGGACAATATTGGGTTATACAGGGAAGCGGCTAGAACGAGACAGCTTATAAAATATTTCATGCGTGTTGCGACTCCTGAATTAGATGTGGCAATCATGCCGGAATGATAAAGCGTTTATGCGGCGGGAGAAAGGGGGGAGGGGCTTTGAACCCTGATTCAGGGCCTGCTTCATTTATCCGCTCGGAGTTTTACGTTACTATGCGCGGCTATGATAAAACTGCTTACCAAGACCCGCTTTGCACCAAGCCCCACGGGATTTCTCCATCTGGGCAATGCCCGCATCGCCCTGTTTTGCGCACTGCTGGCACGGCGGAATAATGGCACCTTTTTACTGCGCATAGAAGATACCGACCGTGAACGTAGCGCGGCACACTACACGCAGGCCTTACAGGACGATTTACTGTGGATGGGGCTGGACTGGCAGGAGGGACCGGGAGTAGACGGCGCACATGGGCCTTATCTGCAATCGGAGCGCGGCGCTGTTTACCAGCAATATTTCGACAGGCTCGGCGAGAACGATCAGGCCTACCCGTGTTTTTGCAGTGAGCAGGAACTTGCCCTGTCGCGCAAGGCGCAATTGTCGGCAGGCCAACCGCCGCGCTATGCCGGTATCTGCACCTCATTAACCAAGACGGATGTCGCCGCTCGTCTGAACGCAGGATTAAAACCAACCCTGCGATTTCGCGTGACACGCGGCCAGGACGTGGAATTTACCGACCTGGTGCGTGGTGCACAACGCTTTTCCAGTGACGACATCGGTGATTTCATCATACGCCGCGCGGACGGTACACCTGCCTTTTTCTTTACCAATGCGCTCGACGATGCCCTTATGAACGTCACCCACGTATTGCGCGGCGAGGATCATCTGAGCAATACGCCGCGTCAGATTATGCTGCTTCAGGCGCTCAGGTTACGCGTGCCGGCCTATGGGCATGTCTCGCTTATTCTGGGTACGGATGGCGCGCCGATGTCCAAACGCGAGGGCGGTAATAGCATGCGGGGGCTGCGCGAGGCGGGTTATTTCCCCGGCACCCTGAACAATTATTTAGCGCATCTGGGGCATCATTATGAAAGCAATGCGTATAGGGATTTTAACGGACTGGCCGAGGAATTCGATCTCGCCAGAATCGGGCGCGCACCGGCGCGCTTTGATAACGGGCAATTGCTGCACTGGCAACAGCAGGCCATTGCGCAGGCCAGTGTGGATGAACTTTGGCATTGGGCGGGAGCGGAGGTGCACGCGCTGGTTCCCGCCGAAAATATTAACGTCTTCATGGAAGCGGTGCGGCCGAATTTGAGTCTGCCGCAGGATGCGCTACGTTGGGCGCGAATTATCTACACCGATTCGCTGATTATATCGCCTGCCGCCAGCGAAATTCTTAATGCGACGGGCAGCGCGTTTTTTATGCAGGCATTGCAGGCGCTGGAACGGCATAAAACCGACTTCAAGGCGCTGGCCACCGAGATCAAGAAAACCGCAGGCGTCAGCGGGAAGGCCCTTTTCCAACCCTTGCGTATTGCCCTTACAGGCGAACTGGATGGCCCCGAAATGGCCAGCCTGTTACCGCTGCTGGGTATCACGCGTGCGCGTGAACGCTTGGCCAGATGGTGCGAAAAATAAAAATGACTTACTCGGCTTGGGGGTTAAGCAAGCATCATGTCAGCTTGAAATTCCTGATGATATTTTCTCTTTTCACTTACGTTCTGACCCATGCTCTACATCCACAATAGTTTCACCCGCAGCAAGGAATTATTTACCCCTATTGTGCCCGGCAAGGTGCGGCTTTATGTCTGCGGCATGACCGTGTACGACTACTGTCATTTAGGCCACGCACGCGTGTTGGTGGTGTTCGACATAGTAGTGCGTTATCTGCGCAGCCTGGGATATGAAGTCACTTATGTGCGCAATATCACGGACATTGACGACAAAATTATCCGCCGCGCCCGCGAAAACGGTGAAGAAATTACCGCGCTGACGGCGCGCTTTATCGACGCCATGCACGAGGATGCCGCCAAGCTGGGCGTGTTAAGTCCCGATGCTGAGCCGCGCGCCACGCAGCATATCAACGAGATTATTAATATGATCGCAACCTTGGTGGAAAAAGGTTTTGCGTATGCAGTTGAGGATGGCGATGTCTACTATGATGTGAGTAGTTTTAAAAGTTACGGCGCGCTCTCCGGAAAGCTGCTGGACGATCTGCGCGCAGGTGCGCGTGTTGAGGTGGATGAGGCCAAGGCGGATCCGCTCGATTTTGTGTTATGGAAGGCGGCCAAACCCGGCGAGCCGAGCTGGGATTCGCCCTGGGGCCGCGGCAGGCCGGGTTGGCATATCGAATGCTCGGCGATGGCAACACATTGCTTGGGCGAACATTTCGACATTCACGGCGGTGGCCTGGATTTACAATTCCCGCATCACGAAAACGAGATTGCACAATCGGAGGCCGCCACCGGTCATAAGTTCGTCAATGTGTGGATGCATAACGGTTTCGTGCGTGTGGACGATGAAAAAATGTCCAAGTCACTGGGTAATTTTTTTACCGTGCGTGAGGTGCTTGCGCGTTACCATGCCGAAGAGATACGTTACTTTATTCTCGACAGCCACTACCGCAGTCCATTGAATTATTCCAATTGGCATCTCGAAAATGCCAGAAGCGCATTGACACGTTTTTATACTGCCTTGCGCGGCTTGCCTGTGCATGCAGATGCACAAGATCACAGTGATTATACGGCGCGTTTTTCCGCTGCGATGGACGATGATTTCAATACCTCGGTGGCAATCGCGGTGTTGTTTGATATAGCGCGCGAGACTAACAGGCAGAAGGTGAGCGGGGATGCGGCAGAGGCTGCGCGCCTGGGCGGATTGTTGAGACGTCTGGCGGCTGTGCTGGGAATATTGCAGGGCGATGCCGAGGATTATTTGCAAGGCATTGCTGATCAAACAGTTGGTAGCGAGGCTGGCGCGTTGTCGCGAGAACTGATCGAGGAATTAATAGCTCAGCGTATTGCAGCGAGAAAAAATAAAAACTGGGCCGAGTCGGATCGTATTCGTGATGAACTTGCCGCTCAAAAGGTTATATTGGAAGACGGTCCGGCCGGGACGACTTGGCGCCGTGAGTAAGGCGTGCCACTATCGCAACGATACTAATTGTCGTAGTTGGGCAGAGCTAGTCTGCCCAACTAGGCCCCGAAACCGGTTTTTGTTAATGGCCGATTATCTCACCTTGCTGGCGGCTGTTAACCAGACGTTCACGCTCAGCGCGATTGATGTCACGCATTTGACGTAATACGTTGCGGCTGATTCCTTGCCGGGCAAGACGATTTTCCTGCTCAAGGCTAAGATCAAAGACTTGATTGGTGGCGCGCAGGCGTCTAAGTTGCTCGCCATCATTCAGGCCGGCATCTTCCATGGCCAGTAATTCATCAGTGGTGACAAAACCATCATTATTGAGATCGGCAGTGGCGGAGCGCCGTACGTCATCGGGTGTTGCCGGATTGCTTTGTGCGCCTTGGATAGACCGGTTTGCAGCCGTGCGGTCGTTGCCGAACAACTTATCCCTGTTGACTCCCAGCAGGTAACCGGCACCGGCGCCGAGTGCACCACCAAGCAAAATCGCAAACGCCCCGCCATCTCCAATAGAACTGCCGGCGACTGCACCTGCGGCACCGCCAATAACTGCACCTTGCTGTTCGGGAGTGCCGGGCAGATTTTCACAACCGGCTAATAACGTCATACTCAGCAATACCGCCAATAAGATTTTTGAAACCTGTGATTTTTCCATGAGATACCTCCAAAACTTCCTGTAATACATTACTACAATTGCGCCGCTAAAGGGCTGTCAGGGTAAGGAACTAGATGCTCTATATTATTAGTAGGGCTAATCCGGTATAAGTTCCCGTATTTTCTGAGCTTATTATTAATGAGTTTGAGGGATTAAGGCCGCTCCTCCAATCCTTCACCTTCCTTTTTCACGGGCATTAAATCCGCGCGGCTGATGCCGAGCCACATCACGATCGGGCTTGCCACCAGGATGGACGAATAGGTGCCGACGACGATGCCCAGTGTCAGGGCCATCGCAAAGTGGTATAAGGTCTCACCGCCGAAAAACATCATGGAGAACACCATCAGCTGCGTGGTGACGTGCGTCATGATGGTTCGGCTCAGGGTGCGCGTGATGGCGTTGTCGATAATCTCGGGAACCAACTCCTTACGCATCTTGCGGAAGTTCTCGCGTATCCGGTCGAACACCACTACGGTATCGTTCACCGAATAACCCAGGATCGCCAGCACGGCGGCCAGGACACTGAGCGAAAATTCCCACTGAAACAGGGCAAAGATACCCAGAATGATGATGACATCATGCGCTGTTGCAACGATGGCACCGACGGCAAACCGCCACTCGAAACGAATAGCCAGGTAGATCATGATTCCGATGGAAACCAGGATCAAGGCCAGACCGCCATCGTTGACGAGTTCTTCGCCGATCTGCGGGCCAACGAATTCTACACGCCGTAATTCCACTTGAGTGTCTTGCTTGCGCAGTGAAGTAAGGACTCGGTCACTAAGCTGTGCGCTGGTAAGCCCCCGTTCTAGCGGCAGACGGATCAGCACATCGACGGCTGAGCCGAAGTTTTGCACTGTGGCTGCGGCGAACTTATCACTGGCCAGGGTGGCGCGCACCGCCTCAAGATTTGCCGGCTGCGGGTAGCGCACCTCCATCAAGGTGCCGCCGGTGAAATCGACGCCAAAATTCAGCCCGCGCATCACCAGAAAGACCACCGCCAGAACGAATGTCCCCACTGAAATGAACGCCGTAATCCGCGCATAACTCATGAAGGGAATATCTTTTTTTATCTTGAAAAATTCCATGATATATCCTCTTTAGATGGACAGTCTGGACAACTTGCGGCGGCTGCCGTAGCTGAGGTTGACGATAGCGCGCGATACCATAACCGCGCTGAACATCGAGGTTATAATGCCAATACACAGGGTCACCGCAAACCCGCGTATCGGGCCGGACCCCAGCCAGAATAACGCAAGCCCGGCGATCAGCGTGGTGATATTGGAGTCGACGATGGTGTCGAAGGCGCGATCATAACCGGCGTGAATGCTCGCCTGCGGACTGTTACCGTTGCGCAATTCCTCGCGTATTCGTTCGAAGATCAGTACGTTTGCATCGATGGCCATACCGACCGTGAGTGCGATACCTGCGATGCCGGGCAGGGTGAGCGTCGCCTGCAACATCGACAATACCGCGATCAGCAAAATAATGTTCACGGCCAAGGCAATGCTGGAAATGACGCCGAACATACGATAATAAAATGCCATGAACAGCGCGATGGCGGCGAAGCCGATCATGGTTGAATTGAAGCCTTTCTGAATATTTTCCGCACCCAAGCTGGGGCCGACGGTGCGCTCTTCGATAATGTCGATCGGCGCTGCCAGCGCACCGGCGCGCAGTAACAGGGCGAGGTCGCGCGCCTCGGTTGTGCTGTCCAGTCCGGTGATCTGGAAACGTTTGCCCAATTGCTCTCGAATGGTTGCCATATTGATGACTTCTTCGACCTTGTTGCGCACCTTCTCCTGTTTACCATTGACGGTTTTGGTTTCGCTTTTGTTTTCGATAAACACCACGGCCATCAGTTTGCCAACATTATCCTTAGTGATATTGCTGAAGATATTGCCGCCCTTGGCATCAAGCGTGATGAACACTGCTGCGCCGCCGGACTCTTGCTCGATGCCGGAGGCAGCGTCAATTATATAGTCGCCGGTAAGCATTACCTGATTTTTGAGCAACGCATTACCGCCATCGCGTTGTTTGTAAAGTTTGGCACCGGCAGGCACGCGTCCTGCCACGGCGTCTTCGACATTATGGGTTTCATCCACGAGACGAAATTCCAGGGTGGCCGTAGCCCCGAGAATTTCCTTGGCGCGCGCGGTGTCCTGAACCCCCGGTAATTGCACCACGATGCGGTTATCGCCCTGCCGCTGAATAATCGGTTCGGCAACACCCAGTTCGTTGACGCGATTGCGCAGGGTTGTAATATTTTGCTGCAATGCAAGCT
>JBDSOT010000052.1:0-2961 GCA_039914705.1 Gammaproteobacteria bacterium
TGTGCACGGCGGCACTGGTGATTAAGGCCGGACGCTACGGCAAGTTTATCGGTTGCAGCACCTATCCCGCCTGCAAACACATCGAGCCGCTGGAAAAGCCCGCCGATACCGGGGTGGAATGCCCGCAATGCCACAAAGGCAGTTTGCTCAAGCGCAAATCGCGTTTCGGGAAAATCTTCTATTCATGCGCCACGTATCCGGAATGTAATTACGCGGTCTGGAATCCGCCGCTCGCCGAGGCCTGTCCGAAGTGCCAGTGGCCCGTGCTGACCATCAAGACCACCAAGCGCCGCGGCACGGAAAAGGCCTGCCCGCAAAAAGAGTGCGGCTACACCGAGCCGTATGAGGTTGAAGAGGTGGAGACGGTATAAGTTATGTAGCGTGCGCTGTGCGCACGAATAAAATTTGCCCGTTCGTGCGCACTCATACTAAAGCTATCCTGTTTCTTTTGATCCCAATGCCGCATCCACCGCCTTACGCGTCAGATGTGGCGCGAACATCTCGATAAAGCTATACACATAGCCGCGCAAATAACTGCCACGCAATATCGCGATACTCGTCGTGCTGCTCTCAAACAAGTGGCCGACGTCCACGGCGCGCAGATTGCGGTCGCGCTCTGCATCAAAGGCCATATTGGCGAGCAGGCCGATACCCAGGCCGAGTTCTACATACGTTTTGATCACGTCCGAGTCGAGCGCGGTGAGCACGACATTAGGCTTTAGTCCGCGCGCCTCGAAGGCCTTATTAATCAAAGAACGTCCGGCAAAGGCGAAGTTATAGGTAATAATCGGGTAGCTTGCCAGGGTCTCCAGGCTGAGCGGCGTCTCCGCGAGGATAGGGTGATCCTTGGGCGCGATCACGCAGCGATTCCATTCATAGCAGGGCATGGCCACCAGATTGTCGAAGCTGGTCAAAGCCTCGGTGGCGATCCCGACATCGGCCTCGCCCGAGGCAACCATCTGGGCGACGTGGGTGGGAGTGCCTTGTTCCAGGTGCAGGCTCACTTGGGGATAGCGCGCGGTAAAGGTCTTGATCACCTTGGGTAGCGCATAGCGCGCCTGCGTGTGCGTGGTAGCGATGGACAGGGTGCCGCTGGCCTCATTGCTGAATTCCACGACGGCCTGCTTGATATTCTTCATGCCGTCCAGGATCTGCCGGGCCATGTTCAGTACGATTCGGCCGGGCGCGGTAACCGCGATCAGACGTTTGCCGTTGCGCGCGAAGATCTCTATGCCCAGCTCGGCCTCCAGCATGCGGATCTGCTTGCTGACACCCGGCTGCGAGGTATGTAATTTTTCCGCCGCCGCCGAGATATTCAAGTCGCTTCGCTCGACCTCGTAGATATACCGTAATTGCTGTAGGTTCATAGGCTTTAATATATCTCTTTAGTATATAGTTATTCAATAATAATATTAAAAAGATATATGGCTATGGTATAGTTTGAAACAGTTATCTAAGAGTCTCCGTGAGGCCAAAACCTACAAAATAAGGAGTATTAACAATGGAATGGGCCTATACAATATCAGGTTTTGCGGTAGGCGTGATCGTGGGCCTGACTGGCGTTGGCGGCGGAGCTTTGATGACGCCGCTCCTGGTGCTGTTGTTCGGCTTCGCGCCAGCCGTGGCGGTAGGCACGGACCTCTTGTTCGCCTCCATCACCAAGATGGGTGGCGTGTGGGTACATGGGCGTCGCGGCACCATTGAATGGAAGGTAGTCGGTCAGCTCGCCAGCGGGAGTATTCCGGCCTCGCTACTGACCTTGGTGTTGCTCAGTTATCTTGACGTCAAGCAGGTCAATGAGCTGATCGTGCCGCTGATGGGTGTGGCCTTGCTACTCACGGCCTTGGCGCTGGTTTTCAAATCCCAGTTGCTGAAGGTCTCCCGGCAAAAAGAGTCATTGACCGCAAGCTGGCGCGAGCGCTGGCTGACTCCCATGACGATTCTGCTCGGTTTCAGCCTGGGCTTCCTGGTAACGTTGACCTCGATCGGCGCCGGGGCCTTGGGTGTGGTGGCCTTGTTTATACTTTACCCGTTGATCCCCACGGTCAAGATCGTGGGCACGGATATCGCCCATGCCGTTCCCTTAACGCTGGTGGCCGGCTTGGGGCACTTACACATGGGTAATGTGGACTTTGCGCTGTTGGGGAGTTTATTGCTGGGGTCGTTGCCGGGCATTTATCTGGGCAGCCATTTGAGCGTGAAAATTCCCGAGAAGGTGCTGCGCTATATGCTGGCCAGCATGCTGGTGTTAATTGGCATTAAATTTGTCGCCAGTTAAAGGTAAAATGGGCAGGCGATTAACAGGGCAAGCCGAAAATAACAGAAGAAGGGGCATGGTGCAGCCTTCGACGGAAGGCTCGAGGATGAATGAATGAATACAGCAGACGTCTTGGTAAAAGACGATGAGATAGCCCGCTACGAACAATCCGTGCAGGCCTTTTTAGGGCAGCAGTTGGATGGCGATCGCTTCATGGCGGCGCGCCTGCAGCAAGGCGTTTATGGCCAGCGCCAGGAAGGCGTGAACATGATACGCGTGAAGATCCCGGGCGGCGTATTGACGGCCGAGCACGTGATCGCGCTGGCCGAGGTGCTGGAGCAGTATGCGCGCCACGATGTTATCCACATCACCACGCGCCAGGATTTTCAGCTTCATTACGTCCCCTTACAGGATACCCCGGCGGTGCTGCGCCATCTGGCCAAGGCCGGGCTGACCACGCGCGAGGCGTGCGGCAATACCGTGCGCAACATCACGTCCGCACCCCTGTCGGGAGTTTGCCCGCACGAGCTCGTCGATATTGCGCCCTTTACGGACGGCGCCGTCGCCCATTTCCTGCGCCATCCACTCACGCAGCATCTGCCGCGCAAATTCAAGATCAGTTTCTCCGGCTGCGAGTGCGACTGCGCGCAGGGCATGATGCACGACCTCGGTGTGGTCGCGCAGAAGAAAGACGGCCGCTTCGG
>JBDSOT010000083.1:0-6588 GCA_039914705.1 Gammaproteobacteria bacterium
ACAACCAGTGAAAAAACTGAATGTGCCATTCTTATTCATCAGCTAAAGCAATCCCGCCCGACGAGTGCCGGGCGGGTGTATCGGTAGAAGTAAAGCCTTTACTGTATGGTCCACGTCGCCGGTTGGCCCGCTTCAACAGTGACGCTACCCTTTGGACTGTGCGAGTTGCCTGCATCGGTGGCGACCAGATTAATCGTCGTGCCAGCAGCCGCTTCGACATCGAAAGTCTTGGTTTCATTGGGTTGTACCGCACCCAGTTGTTTTGAACCTTGACCCATATCCGCGCTAACCGTCATTTCATGGGGCATCGGATTAGTAACGCTGATCTGAGCCGTTCCGGACGTCATGCTACCGGTCATGGTGCTGTCAGTGCTGGTGTCGCCCGCAGCAGTGGTTGCGGACTTATCACCGGAGGGTCCGCAGGCCGTCAGGCCGGCCAGCATCAATGCAGCTGATAACGATAATAGATAATTTACATTTTTGTTCATGGTTTAGCCTCTCTATGGGTGGGTGAAATGGTAGCGCAGACCCCTATCGGGCGCGCAGGGTGAATACTTACGCGATTAATCATTATTACGTCCTTGCCCGTAATATATAACAAGTTATATAACAAGTGCTCTTTCCTGTGACTCGTACAGAGGCTTAGATGGGCTAATCCCGATTTTACTCAATATATTAATCGGCGGCCTGTTGTTGGCGCGCTCCCATTCTATAATCCATGGCGGCGGTCATAGCGTCCGCCGGACTCTTCAAGCCACGCCGGAGGATCCAGCTTATTGTCCTGGTACCAGGCCAGTGGTTCGGCCTTCAGCCTCGCGATAATCTGCGGTAGTGTGTCCAGCAAGGAATGCCGAGGCTGCCAGCCGAGCAGGGTATGGGCGCGTGTGCAATCCAGAACGTAATGATCATCGGCAAGATCGAGCCTCCACGGCTCGATGAACGGCTTCTCACCCAACGGGATCACCTCGTCGATCCACGCGCCAGTGGTGGCCAAGGCCTTAGGTATCTCGCGCGTGTCCCAATCCTCGTTGTGAATCAGCCGCCCGAGTTTGTATTGCAATTTGTAGTAGCTTAATGTCTCGGATTCGCCCAGCATCAGGGTCAATTCCGATGGCATCTGTGCGCGCCGCTGCACGAGCAGCAGCAGTGCCTGCACCAGATCGTCGACGTGCAGACAGGCCTGTCCGTGGGTGCTATCGCCGGGAAATACTGAACTCAATAGCGAGCGCTCATGGATGCGCTGAATCTGGTGCGCGAGTAGCGGCGCGTGACAGCCATCATCATAGGTAGCTGCGATGCGCAGCAGCACAACGGGCATAGCGCCGTGCTGGTCGCGGATCAATTGCTCCGCTTCAAACTTGGATTGTGGATACGCCCACTTCGGGTCCAATGGCCAATCCTCATTGATACGCTGACCGGATTCACAAGGCGCGTGCACCAGCATGGTGCTGACGAAGATGAATTGCTCTACCTGAAAATTCCGCAACTCACGTAATAAGTGCCCGGTGCCGCGTACATTAATCGCATCGTAATGCGGGCTGGGTGCGCCGGAAGAATCGTAATACTCGGCGAGGTGAATAACCGAGGCAATACGCTGTCCATAATTCGCCCGCACTTTATCAAAGGCGTCACGCACGTCTTTGGCGGAGCCAATATCGCAATGAATAAATTCTAAACCAGATGCAGAACAAGAATCGCGATCCAGGCCTGCGACGGTGAATGATTCAGCCAATTTTTGCGCGGCCTGAGTGCCGACCAGTCCGCTACTGCCGGTGATAAGTACTAATTCTTTTTGCGAAGAAGCCAATGCGCTGTCTCCTAAGTTTTAATTTTAACCACAATTCTGGAGGAGCATCCGAAAATGATGTCATTGTGTCAGCTAAGGAAGCTCTGATTTACTCAGAGCTTCCTGCGCTACAGGGATGTACCGCTATTTTTCAAACGCACAAGTGTTTGAAAAATTAAGAAAAGAAAAATTACATTTTTTGCTTTTCGTCTCTGAAAATTCCATGGATGGAATTATTCAGAGTTTCCCTACATTAAATGCCGGGCTGATGATAATTAAACATCAACCCGGCATTGTCGGTATTTACGGATTAGGTAACATTCAGACGCTGATTTTGAACGCTACTGAGGATAGGTATCGCCCGGTTGTTCGGAGCGGCCACTGCGCACTCGTCCGCGCCATGCGCCGGTTTCCTGTCCGCGCGATTCAATGAAGTCCTTGAAGCGTTGCAGATCGCCTTCAACACGGGCGCTTACCAAGCCCAGCATATCGCCGACATTTTCGACGATACCTTCGGGGTCGTAGCTCAACTCCAGCAATACCGTAGTCGTATTATCATCGATAGGGTGAAAGGTAACTACGCCGATGTTATATGCACCGGAGACACTGTGCCAGGCGATGCGGTAATCCGGCACCTGGTCGGTGATCACTGCATCCCATTCAGTTTCCTTGCCGCCGATGTTCGCGCGCCAATGCAGTTGCGTGTCGGTTAACTGTTTTACTTCCACCACGCCTTCCATAAATGCCGGAAAGTCCTCGAACTGCGTCCATTGATTGTAAGCGACGCTGATCGGCACATTTACGTCGATGGTTTTTTCAATATGTTCCATGATGATTCTCCTTTTTAGAAATAAAGCCGCCTATGTATTGCTGAACTACCGCAATAGTTTGACTGTTAATCCCCAGCTGACGGCGGCGAGGCATTGACGAGTTGCGGCTTGCGAACCGCAGGAAGATTGATTGCCTGTTTTAAAGTGGGTCGTTTTTTGTGCATGAAGCTGCTAAGTTTTGCAGGCTTTCCGCCGGTCTGTGCCGAGCGGTACAAGGCGCGGATGATACGTACATCGGCCAAGCCCTCTGCGCCTGATGGCTCGGGTTGTTGATTTTTCTGAATGCACTCGGAAAAATAATAAAGCTCGGCACCGAACTGATCGGCTTGGGGGAACGTGCGCTCGCGCGTGGTTCCTTTCACGGTTAGATAGTGCTTCAGTTGTTCCGCGTATTCATAGGCAGGTGCTACGCGCAATTCCCCTTTGGTGCCGACAATGCGGTATGACGACACATCCGCAGCCCCGAAGCTGCACGTGAAGCTTGCCAGACGTTCATGCGGGAAACGCATTAGGACACTGCTCATCTCATCGACTTCTTTGAAACGCCGGTCGCCGCTATTGGCGCAAAAGGCGCTTACTTCAATGGGTTCATCCGCAAATAAATAGCGCGCCGCATTGATGCAGTAAATACCGATGTCGTATAAGGTGCCGCCGCCGAGCTCCTTTTGCAAGCGAATATCGCCTTCCTTTACCTGCATGGTGAACACGGAGTTAAAAATACGCAGATCACCCAGTTTGCCGGAGCGCGCAATCTCGATGGCCAGCAGATTTGCCTTCTCGAAATGCAGGCGGTAGGCGATCATCAGTTTTACGTTATGTTTCTGCGCGGCTTGCATCATCGCCGTACAGTCTTGTTCAGTTATGGCCATGGGTTTTTCGCACAGCACGTGCACACCCGCGCGCGCGGCGCGCACCGTATAACTGCGGTGGAGATTATTCGGTAAGGCAATATAGACAGCATCGATCAGACCGCTGTTGAGCAGATCGTCATATTCATCGTAGGAAAAAACCTGGGCAACACCATACTGCTTGCCGAGTTTTTTTAGTTTGACAGGGTCGTCTGAAACCAGCGCCACAAGGTCGGCGTTTTCGGCATGTGCAAAACCCGGCAACACCGCGCTTTGCGCAATATACCCCAGGCCGACTACCGCGTAGCGAACCTTCAATGTTCCCTGTGCAGGAATCCTGGAAGTATGGGATGTTACGGCCATAACGATCTCCTTATCGCGTATTGCCCACATTCGGAACAAAAAATGGAAATAGACTCAGCTGTCAGGCTAAAGCCTTTCCGTAGTAGTCTCAACTCGGTGTCAATTAAAACAGCGACTCTCCTTGTAAATAGAGAGTCACTTTTCCGTCAACTTATATCTGCGCCGAAAGATTACTGCTGTTAGTGCCCATGCTTACATGACCGGAATCCTGGCTGCGTCGGCTGGTTGCGCGTATACCCGCCGCCCCGCCGCCGATGCCTAACAGCATAGACAAGAGCACACCGGCAAACAGCCACCAAGAGGCCTTGGCCAGCGCGGAAACGGTATTGTCCGCAACCTCGCGCACTTGCGGCGACATCTGATCGCCTTGCACGATGGCGGCGGCCTGATCGACTACCTGGCCCGCCTGCTGGCGTAGATCCTGACCAGCCTGTGCAGCACGGCTATCCGGATTTGCCGCCTGCGAAACCGCACCTTGAGCCGCGCCCTGTAAACCTTGACCGAGGACATTGAAGGTGCCGCCCAACATGGAGCCAACGGCCGTAGTAGCGAGATAGGCGAACAGGACGGTGGTAACGCCCCACGATACAAAGCCGTGAAACAGTCCGTCGCCCATGCGTGACAGTCCGGACATCCGCGCCGCGACATAGCCGCCGACAAAGGCCGAGATCAACATACTGATGCCGGTCCAGATGCCGGTGGCAATGGGTACGCTACCGGCCGGATCGGCGGATTGCGGGTCGACTGCTGACAGGCCTGCGGCAACACCGAGCAGGGCAAGCAGCATGTAAGTCGCCAAACCGACGATTACGCCCGCAAAAATTGAACCCCAGCTAATCCATGAAAAGTATGACCTGCGTGAAACAATTCTGTGAGCTTCCATCTCTGTATCTCCTTAGTTAACGAATGATTTATAACGCTATGGCCTCAACTTGAATATTAATGTTGACGGGATTACAGGCACGGTTTAAATGCGGCCTGAGATAACCAGCACGATAACCACGATCAGAATGAGTCCCAGCAATCCACTGGGGTAGTAACCCCAGCCACTACTGTAGCCCCAAGAGGGGATAGCCCCGACGAGTAAAAGTACCAAAAGAATAATCAGTATTGTCCCTAACATAGTGCCTCTCCATTTTGTTGTTATCCATACCCAGTCTGCGACCATGACAGAGGTTCATGGTCGCAGACTGAATCCGTTTTATATTATTGCAACTTATAACAACCTATCGCCACTGTAACAAGCTCAAAGTGCCGAGCTATAACCGTGCTTACAGATCGTCGTGCCAGCCGATATCCGGCTGTGTTTGACTGCTCCGATACGGCATGGCGCTGATCTCTTTCATCAGTTCCTGCTTGCGCGTGGCCATTTGCTCGCCCAGATCGTCAAGATCCAAATTCGAGCGCTTAACCTTGGGAAACATTTCACCCTCTTCTTCCTTGATATGGTGACGCACGCTCTCCGCCAGCACGGTAAATTTTGCAGCAAAATGGTCATCGTCGGCCGACATATTTTCCAGTTCGCTGATCAGCATCTTCGCCACGTGATGCTCTTCCTCAGCCTCGTCCATTAAATCATCTTCGCCGAGTTCCGCGCGCACGGCCGGATAGAAAATTTCTTCCTCGATGCGCGTGTGCACTGTGAGTTCATTACGCACCGTCTCGCAAATCTGCCGGCGCACGTCCGTGTCTTGCGTATCTTCAAAATCGTCGAATAAATCCTGTACCTTTTCGTGATCGTCTTTCAGAAGTTCCACTGCGTCCATTGAGTCGTTATTCATGAGTGCCATCGGTGTCTCTCCCTGTTAAATGGTCCTGATTGAGTTACGGTTGAGGCTGACTTAATCCTGCTGGTTTGCTGGCTATATCCCACCGTCATTTGCTTTGTGCCGATCAGTGGTAGTACCCTGAATATTTGCTGATCTTGATAATTCCATATAAATTAAAGACTTGGAGAACTATTTATAGGACAACAAATTGGACAACCGAGTACGCAAAAAATTCAGTACAAGCGATACAGGATAAAAATAGGGCATCAGGCCTCTACAGTGATGCTGTATTGCCATGAGCGTTCCGCCTTCGGTGCGATACTGACCACGCCCGGTTTATCGCGCAACTCGCCCTCGAATGTCTCGGGGCTGGCATGGCCCTGCCAAGGTTCGATGCACACAAAGCCCGCGCCCGGCTTGGTCCAGATACCCAGATGGGGAAAGTCTGCAAAATTGATGAGAATCTGCGGCGCGCCGGGTGCGGTATAAGTCAACGACTGGCTGTTCAGGCCATCGAACATTACAACGTCCGCGACGAACAGGGCATCGCGCAGTTGCAACACACGATTGTGCACCGGCGTGGGGAAGGTCTGCGACTGCAACAGACCGCTTTCCAGGCGGCGGATCGGGGCCGGCTCGTCCTGCTCGAAGGTAATCGTGTGGGCATTACGATCCGCGCCATCAACAAGCGGCCACTTGAAGCCGGGGTGCGCGCCCAGGCTCGCGAGCAGTTCTTTATCGTCGGCCGGATTGCGTAGCGTGTAGGTGATCACCAGTGTCTGATCTTGCAGCGTATGAGTGATCAGCAACTCGAAGGCAAATGGGTAACAGGCGCGCGTTTTCTCATTGTCCTTTAATACCAGGACGCAATGCGTCTCGGACTGGTCTATGCAGGTAAATTCCATCTCGCGCGCAAAGCCGTGATTAGGCAGCGGATAATCCGTTCCCTCATGCCGGTAAGTGTCGTTCTTCAACCGCCCTACAGTGGGGAA
>JBDSOT010000100.1:0-9326 GCA_039914705.1 Gammaproteobacteria bacterium
GTGTGTCCGCCGGACACCAGCAGGGCGATGAACGGAAACGCCGGAGGCTTGGCCTCCAGCATGGGGGCGAGCAAATGTGCCTCCATGTGATGAACGCCAATGGCCGGCACACCCCACGCCCAGGCGAGGCTACAGCCAATGGTTGCCCCTACCAACAAGGCGCCCACCAGGCCCGGCCCGGCGGTGTACGCTACCGCATTGATATCACCGGCCCGGCTGCCCGCCTGGGCCATGACCTGGCGGATAAGCGGCAAGGTCTTGCGTACATGGTCGCGCGATGCCAGCTCGGGGACAACGCCTCCATAGTCCGTATGAAGCAGGGTTTGGCTGTACAGCGCATGGGCGAGTAAGCCTTGCGCGGAGTCATATAGGGCGATACCGGTATCATCGCAGGAGGTTTCAATGCCGAGGATTCGCATGAAGGTTAGTGTCGGCGTTCAGGCGGGACTAGCGCAAGCCTTTTGCAATTCGAAGCGGCGGGTATTATCATAGTCTGCTTTCCCCGGCAGATGTGCCGGTGTCCGCCAACTTAAATTAGGTAAGCTTAATGCCATCAGTACGTCTTAAAGAAAATGAGCCCTTCGAGGTCGCCCTGCGCCGGTTCAAGCGTTCCTGCGAGAAGGCGGGTGTGTTATCCGAGGTCCGGGCGCGCGAGTTTTACGAGAAGCCCACCTCTATCCGCAAGCGCAAGGCTGCGGCGGCTGTGAAGCGCCAGTTAAAGAAATCCTCACGCGAAGTTACGCGCCGGGTTCGCCTCTACTAATTGTCTGCCCGGGGCGCATCTTTGCGCCGCGATTTATTGCCCGTATGGGACAAGGCGTGAAATCCCCGGCGTTTAAGCTAGTTCGCATAGTTTGCAACAGTCCTGTTCCATCGACTCCAGTTCATCATGACTGAAATTTCCTTAAAGCAGCGTATCAGCGACGAAATGAAAACGGCGTTGCGTGCCGGTAATAAACCGCGTTTGGGAATAATTCGTTTGGCCCTGGCGGCCATTAAGCAGGTCGAGGTGGATACCCGTATCAGCCTTGATAATACGCAAGTCCTTGCCGTGCTGGACAAAATGCTGAAACAGCGCCGCGATTCCATCAGCCAATATCAGGCCGCGCAGCGGCAGGATCTGGCGGATCAAGAGGCATATGAAATCAGCATCTTGCAGGAGTTCATGCCCACCGCGTTGAGCGAGGCTGAAATTGACGCCATGATCGGCGCGGCGCTGCAAAGCTCAGGCGTGGTCTCGGCAAAAGACATGGGCAAGGTAATCGCCCTGTTAAAACCGCAGATGCAGGGTCGGGCGGATATGGGAAAGGTGAGCGGCAAGGTCAAAAGCAGGCTAGCTTCATAACAGGTCGCAGCGACAGCCTCTGATGGCTATTTCATAGTAGGCAGTTGCGGTTCTTGGTTTACGCTGTTCCCCTCTAACAACCCTAGTGTTACAACCTTACGGGTTAAGGCCCGCACGGTGGGGATAGGAAATGTCCGGCCGTATTCCGCAGCAGTTTATTGATGAACTCATGACCCGCGTTGATATTGTCGAGGTCATCGACACCCGTGTGCCGCTACGTAAGGCGGGGCGTGAGTACACGGCGTGTTGCCCGTTCCACGGTGAAAAGACGGCGTCGTTTACCGTCAGCCAGCAAAAGCAGTTTTATCACTGTTTTGGGTGCGGCGCGCACGGCACGGCGCTCGGATTTTTGATGGAGTACGAGCATCTCGATTTTATCGAGGCTGTGCATGAACTGGCCGGGCAGGCCGGCTTGCAGGTCCCCGTGCAGACAGCGAGAGACACTGCCCCGCCAGTAAGCAAAGATTTATACGCCCTACTGGAACAGGCCGCCGATTTTTACTGTCGGCAATTGCGCGAATCCAAACAGGCGCAGCGCGCCGTCGATTATCTTAAACATCGCGGCCTCAGTGGCGAGATTGCCGCCCACTACACTATCGGTTTTGCCCCGCCGGGTTGGGATAATCTGCTGCTGATCCTGCGCGCCGGTAACAACCCGACGCTACAGACCCAGCTAGCCAAAGCAGGCCTGTTGATCGAAAAGGACGGCGGCGGCTATTACGACCGATTTCGCGATCGCATCATGTTCCCGATTCGTGACCAGCGCGGACGTGTCATTGGCTTCGGGGGGCGAGTGCTGGGGGATGAAGCTCCCAAGTATATGAACTCACCCGAGACCCCGTTATTCCACAAGGGTCGCGAACTTTACGGCCTGTATGAGGCGCGCAAGGCGTTGCGCAGTATCGACCGGCTGCTGGTCGTCGAAGGTTATATGGATGTCGTGGCCCTGGCTCAGCAGGGCATCCAGTACGCAGTCGCCACCCTGGGCACCGCGACCACGCGCGAGCATGCAGAGCGCCTGTTTCGTGTCGCGCCCACGCTGGTATTCTGCTTTGACGGTGATCGCGCGGGGCGTGAAGCAGCCTGGCGGGCCTTGGAAAACGTCTTGCCGTTGATGCACGAGGGCCGTCAGGCCAATTTTATGTTTCTGCCGGAGGGAGAAGACCCTGACAGCCTGGTACGCAAAGAGGGCGGCGCTGCATTTGAGGCGCGGATTGCGACAGCCACCCCATTCTCAAGTTTTTTCTATGACAATTTGCTCAAAAAGACTGATCTGAACAGCATGGATGGTCGTGCCCGTTTGGTGGAACTCGCACGCCCCCTGTTGTCGAATCTACCAGAGGGCGTATTTCACCACATGATGCTTGCCCGTTTAGCGGAAATCGTGCGGATGGAAACGGCACAGTTGGCGCTACTCCTGAGACAGGTGCAGGCAAGGTCGAACTTGACCGGCAAACAACCGCTGGGCAAGCGTGAGGGCAGGCTTAAGCCGCCTACTCAAAAATCGCAGGTGCGCACAGCAATTGCCTTACTGTTGCAGCAACCGGCACTGGCGCAACAAGCCGGAGATTTAAGCCGTTTTTCCGGCTTTCAGATCCCCGGATTGGATTTATTGGTAAGTTTATTGCAGCAAATACAGGCACAGCCACAGCTAAGTAGCGGGGCCTTGCTGGAACGCTGGCGTGATACCGAAAAAGGCCGACATTTGATGCTCCTGGCGCAGTGGCAACATCTGTTGCCGGAGGAAAACTGGGAGGCGGAATTTTGCGGTGCCCTGGATGGGCTGTATGCGCAAGGTGTTGAGTTGCGCAAGGAAGGTCTGCTCGATAAATCGCGTAATGGGGATTTAACGGCGGAAGAAAAGCTTGAGCTACAAAGGCTGTTTTCGCTGGCAACCGGTATGAAATCGGGCGAAGGTACGGGATAACCTGTAAAAATCACGCGATTAGAGTATAATTCGCCCTCATTTTTTCGACATTTATTATTTAACGGGATTTCTGGCAGAGCATGAATCAAGAACAGCAAGAATCACAGTTAAAATTATTGATCGCTATGGGCAAGGAGCAAGGCTTCCTGACCTACCGCGAGGTTAATGATCACCTGCCCGACGAGATCGTCGATCCTGAGCAAATCGAAGATATTATCAGCATGATCAACGAGATGGGTATCGCGGTGCACGAGGTTGCGCCGGACACCGATACCCTGCTGCTGGCCGATACCGCAGTGGCGGCTGATGATGATGTCGCTGAGGAGGCCGCCGCCGCGTTGGCCTCGGTAGACAGTGAATTTGGCCGCACCACCGATCCGGTGCGTATGTATATGCGCGAGATGGGCGCAGTAGAACTGCTTACCCGCGAAGGCGAGATCGTGATCGCCAAGCGTATTGAGGATGGCCTGGGGCAGGTACTTTCCGCCCTTGCTACTTACCCGGAAACGATAGCCGAACTGCTGCGTGAGTACGATAAAACCGAAAGCGGTGAAGTGCGTCTGTCGGACATCATCAGCGGCTATATCGACCCATTAGCCCTGGAGGCGGAAATTATCGCACCTGCGTCCATCAAGAAAGAGATTAAGGAACTTGATGAGGATGAGGTGCTTGATGACGTCGTGGCTACGAGCGAAGAGGAAGAGCCTGCCGAAGTGGCCGAAACCGGGCCTGATCCCGAGGAGGCGCGCGCGCGGTTCACGGCGTTGCGTCAGTTGCATCAGAAATCCATAACAGCAACCGCCAAACATGGTAAAGACCATGCGCGCAGCCAGAAGCTGCGTAAAGAATTAGCCGCCAACTTACTGGAATTCAAGCTCGTGCCCCGCATGGTTGACCGTTTAGTGGGCAATCTGCGCCTGATGATCGAGCGTATCCGTTCCTACGAACGCGCCATTATGGACACCTGCGTTAACAAGGCAAACATGCCGCGCAAGGATTTTATCACCTCATTTCCGGCCAACGAGACGGATCTCGCCTGGCTTAACAAACACATCAAGGCAAACCGCCTTTATTCACCGACGTTGGAGCAGCATAAAGACGAGATAGTGCGTGCGCAGAACAAACTCATCGCGCTGCAAGTCGCCTGCGGCATGACCATCGGCGAGATCAAGGATATCAATCGTCAGATGTCGATCGGCGAGGCCAAGGCGCGGCGCGCCAAGAAGGAAATGGTCGAGGCCAATCTGCGCCTGGTGATTTCCATCGCTAAAAAATACACCAATCGCGGCCTGCAATTCCTCGATCTGATCCAGGAAGGCAATATCGGCCTGATGAAGGCGGTCGATAAATTTGAATACCGGCGCGGTTACAAATTTTCCACGTATGCCACCTGGTGGATACGTCAAGCCATCACGCGCTCCATCGCCGACCAGGCGCGCACCATCCGTATCCCGGTGCACATGATCGAGACCATCAACAAGCTCAACCGCATCTCGCGCCAGATGTTGCAGGAGGTTGGGCGCGAACCCACGCCGGAAGAGCTGGCGATCCGCATGGAGATGCCGGAAGACAAGGTGCGTAAGGTCTTAAAGATCGCCAAAGAACCGATCTCCATGGAGACGCCCATCGGCGACGACGAAGATTCGCATCTGGGTGATTTCATCGAAGACGCCAGCGTGCTGTCGCCTAACGACGCCGCTGTTTTTGAAGGCCTGCGGGAGGCTACGCAAAACGTACTCGAAGGTTTGACGGCGCGCGAGGCCAAGGTATTGCGCATGCGTTTCGGTATTGACATGAATACCGATCACACGCTGGAAGAAGTCGGCAAGCAATTCGATGTTACGCGCGAACGTATCCGCCAGATCGAGGCCAAGGCCTTGCGTAAGCTGCGCCACCCAAGCCGCTCCGATCAGTTGCGCAGCTTTCTCGACCTGGACGGGTGAGTTTTAATTCAAGTCAAGCCTGTTTTACGTAAACGTGCTGTGTGCTTCTACTAAATCAGAGTTGTCTGGTTCATATGACGCGGAAAGGATATACTGCGCCGCTTGAGCCAGAAGCTCCGCCAAGCCAGTAAGCAAAGTTTAAGCGATAGGATAATTAAGGAACCTCTGATTAAGTCAGAGGTTCCTGCGGTGCAGGGATGCACCGTGCTCTGAGAAGTCCAGGATGGACTTATTCAGAGCTTCCTTAAAGTTTCGCCATGGATGGCCCGCCGGCAGTTAGTCCCAGGGCCTGTAGCTCAGTTGGTTAGAGCAGGGGACTCATAATCCCTTGGTCGTAGGTTCGAGTCCTACCGGGCCCACCAGTTATTTCCTCAATGCTCCGGACACAAATCTTGTGACTATCCGTCAATCGATCATCAATAACACCCTGCTCACAATATTTCCTGCCCGGTAACGTGCCCAGTCCCGCCCCTACAGTTGGTTTCATCAGTCTGGGTTGCCCAAAGGCGCTGGTTGATTCTGAACAAATCCTTACGCAACTACGCGCCGAAGGCTACGCTATCTCGCCAACTTACCAGGATGCCGATCTGGTGGTGGTCAACACCTGCGGTTTTATTGATGCCGCAGTAGAGGAGTCGCTAGACGCCATCGGCGAGGCCCTTGCGGAGAATGGCCGGGTAATCGTCACAGGGTGCCTGGGTGCCAAAGGCGATGGAGATTTAATACGAAAGGCGCATCCGCAAGTCCTGGCCGTGACCGGCCCGCATGCCTTGCAGGAGGTGATGAGCGCGGTGCATCAACACCTGCCGCCGGCACACGATCCATTCAGTAGCTTGATCCCCGCGCAGGGTATCAAACTTACCCCCAGGCATTACGCCTACGTGAAGATATCCGAAGGCTGCAATCATCGCTGCACGTTTTGCATCATCCCGTCGCTGCGCGGCGATTTGCTGAGCCGTCCGCTCGGCGAGGTGATGCAGGAGGCGGAGAATCTCGTCAACGCCGGTGTTAAAGAGTTACTGATCATTTCACAGGACACCAGCGCATACGGTGTGGATATGAAATACCGCACCGGCTTTTGGCGCGGCCGACCGGTAAAGACACATATCACGGAGCTGGCGCGGGCCTTAGGCGAGCTGGGTGTGTGGGTGCGGATGCACTATGTTTACCCGTACCCGCATGTCGATGACCTTATTCCCCTTATGGCCGAAGGAAAGATTCTGCCGTATCTTGATGTACCCTTACAACACGCCAGCCCGCGCATCCTCAAGGCGATGAAGCGCCCCGCCAATAGTGAAAATACCCTGGCGCGCATCCAGTCCTGGCGTGACATCTGTCCTGAAATCACCTTGCGTAGCACGTTTATCGTCGGTTTTCCCGGCGAGACGGACACCGAGTTCGAGCAACTGCTGGACTTTCTGCGCGCCGCCGAACTGGATCGTGTAGGCTGCTTTACCTACTCTGCGGTTGATGGCGCGCTGGCGAATAATCTGCCAGAGGCAGTACCGGAGGTAATAAAACAGGAGCGGCTTGCGCGTTTTATGGGTGTGCAGGCGCACATATCAGCGGCCAAGAGGCACCGCAAAGTCGGCAGCGTGCAAACAGTATTGATCGACGAGGTCAGCCAGCAAGGCGCAATAGGGCGCTCTATGGCCGATGCGCCGGAGATAGACGGTGTTGTGGTAATCAACAACGGGCAGCAGTTGTGCGTGGGTGAATTTGCAAGAGTTGAAATTCTCAATGCGGACGAGCATGATCTATGGGCGCGTGTGGTTTGATTTTTCCTCGCAACAGGCGAGCGCAAGCAAAATCCAACATATCTTTTTAATTAAGTCTAACAACCGCTTGACAAGCGAAATAGACGCACTATAAGATTTGCCATGGTTTTGTATCAAACCATTAGATTGATTAAGCATTTGATTAAACTAATAAATCATTCTAAAAAGTATCCCACCATAATCAGTAACAGGAGAGAAACGATGATTAACACAACTCGCCGCAGTTTCCTCAAGGGCGCGGGTGCACTGGCTTTTAGTGGCATCCTGCCCGTGAGCTTGGTGACAGTTCAGCAGGCAAACGCTGCTGACAACTTCACCTTCGCATGGATTACCGACTCTCATATTCAAAATATCAAGGGCACCAAGTTTGTAGACAACTGGGACAATGGTCTCAAGCGTGCAGTGGCGGAGCTGAGCAATATCAACCCGAAACCGGATTTTGTCTACTTCGGCGGTGACATGGCCCAACAGGGTATGGCCTCAGAACTGGATCATGGTTTGGCCATGCTGAACAAGCCCGGCATTCCTATTCGCGCCATCGTTGGTGAGCATGACTATTATCTGGATATGGGTGAGGCTGCCCGTAAGGCATACAACATTCCTGCCGACAACTACAGCTTTGATCACAAAGGTGTGCATTTCGTTGCCTTGAATACCATTCGCGCCTCTACGGAATGGGAAGCTACCGAATCCAAAGATCCGCGTGAGCGCATGCGTAAAATGGAGCGCCTTGACAACCCGAAAGGCTCACCCTTCAGACTCGGTGCCGAAGGCCTGGCCTGGATGAAGTCCGACCTTGCAAAGGTTGATCAAAATACCCCTGTTATCGTATTCTCGCATTCACCCATTCAGAAAATATTCGCCGGTTGGAACTTCTGGACCGAGGATGCCGAAGAGATCCAGGCATTGCTGCAACCCTTCAAGCGTTCCACCGTTATGTATAATCACGTGCATCAGCCACAAGCCAACCAGATCGGCAATATCGCCTTCATCTCGAACTTCTCGACTGCCTGGCCATGGCCGTATCCTACGACTTACACCCAGCAGCCAAATGCACTGCCGACCCTGATTCTCCCCATGAACCGCTCCGATATTGCTAATCAGCGCGATGCTACGGGCTGGGTCTTCGTCGATACCAATGGCGGCGACAAGTTCGATGTGACCTACAACGGGTTCGATAACCCAGCGCGTAAGGTCGCCTGGAATGGTAAGTTCGCAGATGTCGGGGATACACAACCCGGCCCGGCGCAGATGCACTATTAATCAGCCAATTAGGAGCTAAAAACATGCAGATTATACGTAAAAGTAGTTGGGTGGCTGCCTGTGCATCCGTCGTAATCGGTCTGGCCGTTGCCATACCGGCACAAGCCGAGCCGTTTACCGAAGCCGACCTGAAGAAGTATCAAGATGAGTATATGGCATCTGTTCAACGTGGTGATGACCTGTCACACGGCGGCATCAAGGGCAACAATGTAGCCTGCGCCCAATGCCATCCGAACGGCACCAACATGCACCCTGAGACCTACCCGAAGTTCCAGAAGCAATTGGGTAAAGTTGCTCAGTTGTCGGAAATGGTGAACTGGTGTGTAGAAAATCTGCTGGAAGGAAAGGCCTTAGCCCTTGACTCCCAGGAAATGACAGATGTACTTGCCTATAATACCCACGAGCGTCGTGGTGTACCGCTGGCCCCAGGCAAGCATTAATCCGTACGAGTACGTTTTCAGTTCTTAGCAATTAAGAAGTGCGAGCGGTTGTATCAGAAACGGCATCGTGGCAACACGGTGCCGTTTTTTTTGATGTGCAGGATACACAAATGCCGTGAGTTTATGGCGTTGGAGCCGCGATATATGCGATAGCTAAAAACCCAACGCAAAGACGTAAAGAAAACAAATAAATAATGTAATTTTCTGGCATGTCCCGTCGCAGGGATAACAACTGATTTGAGTTGTGTGCATGGTGCCTGCTACTTTAATCCTGCGTAGCCAAATCAATCCCTTGCCACGTCACGTCAGCAAGCAGCTTTAGTTCATCCGCTGTAATTACATAAGGTGGCATGAAATAAATAACATCGCCTAAGGGACGCAACAGCACACCCTGCGTCAAGGCATGTTGGCAAACCCTCAAACCGCGTCGTTCCTGCCAGGGGTAAGTCCTACGTGTAGCCTTGTCTTGGACCAACTCGATGGCGAGAATCATGCCGTGTTGCCGTATCTCGGCAATATGCGGATGATCCGCGAAGTGTTGTGTAGCGTCCCGCATAGTCTTCACAAGCGTCTGGTTATTTTCTAAAATATTATCCTGTTCAAAAATATCGAGTGTCGCTAAAGCAGTGC
>JBDSOT010000134.1:0-5782 GCA_039914705.1 Gammaproteobacteria bacterium
GCGCTTAGCGAAGCGCGGGAGGCCCTTTAATGTCTGTTGAGCAGTGCGGGCCCGAACTATACAAGAAATGTACGACAGTCTCACCACTTCCATCTCGATCTAATAGTTACGTGTTGTCATTCACTATTTTTGCAAACAATGAAGCTACAGTTCAACTCATGCCATCCCGAGCGCAGGGAAGTATCTTCTTGTACTACCATCAACTACTGAAAATCAGACCCTTCGCTATGCTCAGGATGACAGCAAAAATTTCAAACTGAGGCATTACTCAACAACATGGCTCCAATTTAATGCCCGATTTCACTTGCATGGAAGATTAAGTGAGTAATTGATCCAACTCCGCTAAACGTTCCGGTGTGCCGATGTCCATCCAACGGCCTGCGTAATGTTCGCCGCTGACGCGTTCCTGTTGCATGGCTAGTCGTAATAATGGAGCGAGGGGAAATACACCGGGGGTGCAGTTCGCGAACAGTTCCGGGCGATACACGCCGATGCCGCTGAAGGTGAGTTTGCGGCTCTCACCTTCGCTGTAGACTTTGCCGTCACGCAATATGAAATCTCCGGTGACGTGATGATCGGGATTATCCACCAATAGCAAATGCGCGAGGCCATCGGGGTACTCTGGAAGATCGGCGAAGGAATAATCCGTCCAGACATCGGCATTCACTACGATAAACGGTGCCTCGCCAAGCAAGGGCAAGGCTTTGACGATGCCGCCTCCGGTCTCTAGAACGTGATCGCCCTCAGCGGAATAATTTATTTGAGCGCCGTAGCGGCTGCCGTCGCCGAGCGCGGCTTCTATCTGTTCGCCGAAGCGTGCGTGGTTGATGACAATCTCAGTTATGCCCGCCCTCACCAAGGCTTCGATGTGATATTCAATGAGCCGTTTGCCTCCTGCCATCAGCAAAGGCTTGGGCATATGATCGGTGAGCGGACGCATGCGTTTGCCCAGGCCCGCCGCTAAAATAAATGCCTTCATGCCGCTTTGTTGGCGAGGGCTGGCACGATGACGTCGCGCAACAGGATATTGAGCGGGGCCAGTTCTGGGTAATGGCGACTCACTGCCACGACATAACCCAGGGTGCGCGGGATGTCTTTGAGATAGCCGGGCTTGCCGTCGCGCATGCTTAGTCGTGCAAAAATACCAATGGCCTTGAGGTGTCGTTGAATCCCCATCCAGTCGAACCAGCGCATAAATTGCGCCTCGTTGTTTTCGGTTAACAGACCGGCCTCGAGTGCACGCCGCTGATAATGAATGGCCCACTCCCGAACCTGCGCGGGCGGCCAGGCGATGTAGCAATCGCGCAGCAAGGAAACGAGATCATAGGTTAGCGGGCCGGCCACTGCGTCCTGAAAATCCAGGATGCCGGGATTGTTATTTTGCGTGATCATCAGATTGCGCGAATGGTAATCGCGATGCACACACACCGTTGGTTGCTCCAGTGCCGACGCGGCCAATAATTCGCATATCTGAGTAAGCTGAGCGGACTGATCATCCGTTAGCGTGATGCCCAGATGTTTGTGCACGAACCATTCGCCGAACAAACCCATCTCGCGCATTAGCAATGCATGATCGTACGGCGGCAATCTGATTTCATCGGTCTTGCAGAGCAACTGCAATATCAGCAAGGCCTCCAAAGCGGCACCGTACAAATCCTCCACACTGCTCTCATTAAGTTCATCCAGATATTGGCGCGGACCCAGATCGCTGAGCAGCAGGAATCCGCGCTCCATATCGGCCCGTATAATTTCCGGCACATTCAAACCCAGCGCAAGGAACTCACGCGCAATTTGCACATAAGGCGCGCAATCCTCCTGTGCAGGCGGCGCGTCCATGACGACGCGTGTCTGCTGTGCGCCGTCTTCGCTGTAGCGAATGCGAAAGTAGCGCCGGAAGCTGGCGTCGCTTGACGCGGGGGCGATGTCGAATTGTGTGATGCCAATATCTTCACGCAGCCAACGGGTGAGTTGTTCTAATCGTTCAGCCAGAGTGTCCTCCTTGGTTTGGTGTGGTTATTTTTATATTATGAATTCTCATGCTCAAATGCATTCTCCTCCTCCCCTTGACGGGGGAAGGAGTGACTGCGCACTTTCCTAACATCTTCTTTGAGTGAAGATCGAGTTTGTCCATGCCGAATTAGAAACTAAATCTAGCTAAATAGCCTACATTATTATTTACGTTATCGTACTTCGTGCTGCACCCTATTAGATTCTTCCGCGCCCCATAAACGCCGCATCTGCAAACCTGTCCAACGCCGCATATCATCAGCAATCAAATAAAAACACGGAAGCGCGACCAAGGTTAATACGGTAGAAACCAGCAACCCGAAGCCGAGACTCACGGCCGTGGGCGACAGAAATGCCGTGGAGCCGGAGGCAAAAAAGATCAGCGGCGAGATGCCGAGAATGGTTGTTATGCTGGTCAGCAAAATCGGCCGAATGCGCACGCGGCAGGCCTCGACAAGCGAATCTGCGCGCGTCCAGCCTTGCGCGCTAAGTTTATTGGAGACATCAATCAGCAGCAATGAATTGTTGACCACCACACCCGCCAGCGCGAGTGCACCAATGAGTGATAAAAATTGTAAATTATAGCCTAGCAGGGCATGGCCGAAGATCACGCCTATCGCACCGTAAGGAATGGCGAACATGACTACCAGCGGATCGAGCAGTGATTTAAACAAGGCCGCGAGGATGATAAAGATTAGCGCCAGCGCAATCAGCGCGGCGCGCGACATGCCTTGCATGGATTCATTGGCCTCCTTTTTTTCACCGAGGAATACTAGCTCGTAACCGGGCTGTTCCTGGCTCAGATTGGCGAATTTCTTGCGCACGGTCTCGGCGACTTGCAAGGCGGTAGAAATATCACGATTTACCTCGGCGCTCACCGTGGCAAGTTTGCGGCCATCGCGGCGGTTAACCGTATCGAAGCTGCGCCCCTCGCGGATGTCGGCCACTTCGCCAAGATACACGACACCTCCAGTTGGCAAGGCCATGGGCAAGGTGCGCAGACTGGTCGCCGCGCGGCGCATTTCTTCAGGGTAAATTACGCGCACCGGAATACGCTGATCGCCGGAAGTTACATGCATAATTTCAGCGCCCAGAAAACCGGTGCGCACCACTTCGGCCAGCGCCTCTTGTGTCAGGCCCAACTGACGCCCGCGCTCATTTAAACTGTATTGCAATTCCAGCTTGCCCGGCTCCAAATCGGATTGCACATCGCGCGCGCCGGGCAGTTGTTTCAGATAATCGCTTACACGACGCGCGACAACACCAAGCCCTTCAATATCCGGACCGGTCACGCCGATCTCGATATCCGAGCCTGCCGGCCCGCCTTCCGGACGCAATATCGACAGGCGCTGAATGCCGGGCAGCGCCTGCAAGGCAATCTGCACTTCATTGATAATAGTCTCCGAGGCGCGCTCACGCGTACCGCGCTCGGGATGAAAATTCAGGTGCGTGAACGGTGCAACCCAGGCCTCAATGAAACCCTTTGGGGCTTGCGTACTGAGATCGACGATGAATTGCATGTAATTGCTATTGAAACGCACACGGCTGAAGTCGGTCATGGTGATGCCGATATTAGTCTGCAAGGTTTTCAACTCATCCTTGCGCAATTTTCCCAAAATAACTTTTTCCATGCGCGCGGCAAGCGCTGCGGTGTCTTCGAGACGATAGGTAACGGGTGCCTCGGCATTGATGTAAAACTGCGAACTCTCCACGCGCCCGAACAATTCGAACTGCATGCGCGTGCCGGCGTAGATCAGGCTGATGAGCAGGATGCCGAAGGTGGCAAGCGTTACCAGGTTGCGATTGTTCATCGACCAGCGCAGAAAATTCAGATAACGGTTCAACCACGCGCCCCAATCAATCCAGCGCCGCCGGGTTTCCTGTTTCGCTACGCGCAACACAAAGGCGGCCTGTGTGGGCAGAATTGCGAAGGCCTCCAACAATGAACCGAATAGTGCCAGGCTCACAACCACCGGAATTACCGCGATAAACGCGCCCATGGTGCCGCCGATGGCGAGCATGGGCAGGAAGGCGGCGATCGTGGTGAATGTGGATGCCACCACCGGCCAGTAAATTTCGCGCGCCCCTCGCTCCGCCGCGAGTTGCGGGGCATCGCCATTTTCAAGATGACGATAAATATTTTCCGTAACGATAATGGAATCGTCCACCAGCCTGCCCAGCACCACCAGAAAGGCAAACATCGAAATCATGTTGAGTGTGTATCCGAAATAATGCAGCAGGATCATGGCGAACATGAAGCCGACCGGAATGCCCATGGCGGCAACCAGGGCCACGCGTGAATTGAGGAACAGGTAGAGCGTGAGTAATACCAGAATCAAGCCGACCAGCCCCGAAGATTGCAACACTTCAAGACGTTCCTTTACGAACCGCGAGAGGTCGGAAAATAGGCCGACCTGCACACTGGCCGGTAATTCTTTGCGCAACTCGTCCGCAAATGCGCGCACGCGCTGCGATACGTCAATGGTGGATGAATCCGTGGTCTTGTTGATGGTGAGATTGATTGAGGCCTTGCCGTTAAACCGGCCTAAGGTCTTTGCCTCTTCCAGACGCCGTTCAACGCGCGCAACCTGGCCCAGCAATAGTTCTCCACCCTGCGCATTGCGGCGCAGCACGATTTCTTCAACCTGCGCCGGTTCCGGCGTGACCCCCTTCCCGCGCAACAGAATATCGCCCTCAGCGGCCTTGATCGAACCGCCCGGTAAATCACGCAAATTTTTACGTAGTGCATCATTCACCATACCCAGCGGTACACCCAGCGCGGCGAGCTTTTGCGGGTCGGTGATAATCCATAATTCCCACTCGCGCGCGCCTGCCACCTCAACACCGGCCACGCCGGCAATCTGCAACAAACGTGGCTTGATGCGCTCCGCAAGGTCTACCAGATAGCTATTGCCGACCTCGCCATACAGCGCCAGGCTAAGCACGGGAAAGCGGGTTTTAAGGCGCACCAGTTCAGGCTTTTCAGCCGTCTCCGGCAGATCGGTAACGCGGTCCAACGCATCGCGCGCCTCGCGCAGGAAGTCCTCGACATTGGCACCGGGCTTGAACTTGATAATGATGTTCGACACACCCTCGCTGCTGCTTGAAGTGATCTCATCGATGTCCGCGATGCCATCGAACTCGTCCTCGATGGGCTGCGTGACCTGGCGCTCTATCTCCTCCGGTGAGGCACCCTTGAATACCGTGGTGATGCGCACGCGGTCGAGTTCCACCACCGGAAACATCTCTTGCGGCATGGCGGAATAGCTCAACAGACCGGCAAGCACGATCAGCACCACCATAAGATTGGCGAGCAGCGGATTGTTCAGCGCAAAGCGGATCATGAACATAAATTGGAAAACCTATTAAGTCGTCATTCCCGCGCAAGCGGGAATCCAGATGTTACGACTCTTGATTTAGTAATCTCCTGGATTCCCGCGTGCGCGGGAATGACGATTAATTTAATTTTCATGTCGACCTCCTAAAGCCTGGATTCCCACGTGCGCGGGAGTGACGTAAATGAGGGCTTTACAGCATTCCTCATAACTGCGCTACCACCCGCTCGCCATCGGCCAGCGCCGCCACATCACGCGCCACTATTTTTTCTCCCACCTGCACACCCGCAGTAATAACCTGGACATCCTGCACACGCGCGCCGAGTTTGACCTGTGTGCGTTGAGCTATGCCGTTACGCACAGTGAACACATAAGCACTCCCTTCGTCCTGTTCCACTGCCGCCACCGGCACGACCAGGACATTGCGCAGGGGCGTCAGA
>JBDSOT010000169.1:0-4227 GCA_039914705.1 Gammaproteobacteria bacterium
AACCTGCCCTACAACATCTCTACGCCGCTGCTGTTTCATTTGCTGGAACAGGCAGCCGTTATTCACGATATGCATTTCATGCTGCAAAAGGAAGTCGTGGAGCGCATGGCCGCCAGTGCGGGTGAAAGTGCTTACGGGCGTCTCAGCATCATGCTGCAATATCGGTGCGCCGTGGAAAAATTATTCACCGTGGGGTCGGGGGCATTTACACCCGCGCCTAAAGTCGATTCTGCCTGGGTGCGCCTGGTGCCGCATGCCGCGCCGCCGGTTTCGGTGAATGATGCAACGACATTGGCGCGCGTGGTCAGTCAGGCCTTTTCGCAGCGCCGCAAGACCTTGCGCAATACCTTAAAAGGCTTGCTGACTGCGCAACAGTTGATGGCGCTGGATATTGATCCTGGCTTGCGTGCAGAGACATTAACGCTTCAACAGTACGCCAGACTGAGTAATGCCGTGGATCAGCTTTAGAATTGTTGTCACCCTGAGGGCGGGGCGGTATCCACCCCCATCCTCGCCTTCCCCCGTCAAGGGGGAAGGTATTGCCCCCTCCTCCGTCATTCTGTGGCCTTCGATTTACTCAGGGTAACCTACGCGTAGAATATGATAAGGAGTAAGTGACCAAACCTGCCTGACTAAACACGGTTTAGGTGCCGTGCAAGTCTGCTCCATGCGCGGCATCCGTGTTTCCATGACCGTCGCCGTGAGCGTCGCCATGAATTGCGCCCATCTCGGCCTTATCGAGTTTGCCATCCTTGCTGGAATCTATCTTGTCGAACAGGTGCGCGAGACCATCCATTGTTGAGGCCTCCTGCCTGCTGATAAAACCATCCTTGTCGGTATCCATTCGATCCCAGAACGACTGCCCGGAGGCCTGCGGACTTGCCCAACTCGCACCCGCCATCAGGACTGCCATTAAACCAGCCGCGAATTGATACTTTTTCATGTCACTCTCCTGTAGAAAAATTTATTTAATAAATATCGGGCTGGTTGCGGCTTAATTGGTAAAGCCGCCCTTCGCACCGCGTTCAATCAGCACAGTCAGCGACGTATCGCCTAGCGAGAAGGCCTCTTTGAGTCTGCCGGTCACGCTGATGTGTTCACCCTTGCGCGGCAAAGGTTTACTCGTCACCACTCCGATGGTGGCGGTGCCATCGCTCAATTCAAAATATTTGAAAACAATCAGCGAATAAACCGCAGTCACATTTCCCTGCAGGGTAACCTCTTTGCCGACGTAATCTCTGGGATGATCGACCACCTCGCGGATGGAGACCATCTGCGCGCAGGCCACAAGACATACACACACAGCCAATAGAAGTGCCGTTAATTTTGCGGGTATAAAAACGTTCATACAGCCTCCCGAAACAACTCAGTCTTTGCGCACTACAATGCGGCGAAACCAGCCAAAGCTTAACGCTACATCATGGACAACTTTAAGCTGGGGGCAATGCCTCAACACGTCTTCGAACACCACATTAGTACGCGTAGCGATTCGGCCGAGCAGCGGACTGATGAGTCTGCGCACCGGCGCCCATTGCCCCGGACGCAAAAACTTGTCGAGAATCACGATCAGGCCGCCGGGCTTGAGCACACGTTCGGCCTCGGCCAACGCGCGCTCGGGGTGCGGCACTATGGCAAGAATCAGATGCATGATGACCGCATCGAACTGCGCATCTTGATATGGCAAGCGCATGGCGTCGCCCTGATGCAGCGTAATATCTTTGCCCTCTATTGCCGCACTGCGGCGTGCCCGCTTGAGCATTGCACGGGTTAGATCGAGGCCGATGTATTGCGCCTGCGGTGCGAGATGGGGAATATCGAGACCGCTGCCAATGCCGTCGATGAGGATTTTCTTGCCACGCACATCGCGCAATTCACGCAGACTGTCCTGCCGCTATTGACGGCTCACCCGGTCGATGATGCTGTCGTAAAACGGCGCGAGCAGCGTATAGGCGTGTTGTAATCCCATGCCAACCCTGCGCGGGACGTTTGCGGCCGTGCTAGTGCAGCGTGTACGGGAGGGATAGAGTGAATGCGGGAATCACGGCATCGAACTCAACTCCGTTGTCCGCCAGCATCTGATAACTGCCTTGCATGCTGCCGACCGGGGTTTCGATCATGGTACCGCTAGTGTACTGAAATCCTTCGCCGGGCTTCAGATATGGATATTCGCCGACCACACCCTCGCCATGCACCTCCTGCACCTTACCGTTGGCGTCGGTGATGATCCAGTGGCGCGAGAGCAGTTTGGCCGGTACATTGCCGGTATTGAGGATGGTGATCGTATAGGCGAACACATAACGGCCGAGATCGGGGGCCGATTGCTCGTCGATGTAGGTCGTCGCCGCGTTAATTTTTATATCGTAGGAAGGATCTTTATTCATGGTTTATTTTCGCCCTAAGAGCTGACTGATGCAAGCCTTGAATGGCCGCATGATCACTAAATAATCAATGAACACACGCTAGGTTATTTTCTTACAAGCGGCTGGCAGCCAGCGCCGCACCGAGCAAACCAACCTGCGTATTGAGTATAAGTTTAACAGGTACCCTGGCCTGTAGCGCCGACAAGCGTCCCTTGTTGTTGAAACTGCGCGTAAAGCTGCCTGAGCAAAATGCATCAAGCAGGCGAGGCGCAATGCCACCGGCGATATACACCCCGCCTTGGGCCAGGGCGATCAGCGCGAGATTGCCCGCATAGGCCCCGCAGATACTGATAAATATATCGACGCTTTGAATTGCCAGCGTGTTGCCTTCTGTCAGCGCACTTTGTGTAATCGCAGCGGCGGGGTCATCAATATCCAAAGACCTGGCTAATTCCACGCTAGACTGCCCGCCATGTTGCGCGCACAGAAACTCATAAATATTCACCAGACCCGGACCCGATAAAACACGTTCGTAAGAAACGTGACCAAGACGTTCCGTCAGATAATTGAGTAGTCGACTCTGAACAGTATCCACGGGTGCAAAGTCGGCGTGTCCGCCCTCGGAGGAAATCACCTCGTAGTGATCGCCCTGCCATACCATCAACGCCACGCCGAGACCGGTGCCCGGACCAATCACAATACGCGGGGCGCGCTCTTGTGCCTCGCCCTTTTGCAGCACGGCAAGATCATCCTCTTCCAGGGCCTCGATACCGTAACCGATGGCCTGAAAATCATTGATCAGCTTTATCTTTTCAATGCCCGTGTCTGTTCCTAGCGATTGGGTGGATATTTCCCACGGAAGATTAGTGACCTTAACACTTTGCCCACGTGCAGTTTGAGCGATAGGACCGGCCACACCAAAGCAGGCGCTGACAATATTGGGTGTCGGATTTTCACTTTCCACATCCATGAATTTACGAATTATCGGCATGAGGCCGTCAAAATCTTCACTTGGGTAACGCTGTTCTCTAAGCACACGTCCGGTTTTAAATTCGGTACTGAATTCCGCAATGCGCAGCCAGGTTTTCGTACCGCCAATATCGCCTGCCAATATTCTCATTATAAATGGTGCCCGTTGATAAGTTGTGCCGCATCCGCATCCAGATACCAATCCATAGTACCAGCGGGTGCCAGCATCTGGACCGGCAATGGCGGTGACTGCGGCTCACTTGCAAGTGCGCGTTTTACAATCTCGGCCTTGCCAACACCCGTGGCGAGCATAAGCATCTGTCTGGCATTATTGATCACTGGCAGTGTCACGCTGATACGCCAGGAATCTAATTTTTCCACATAAACGGCTGCGGCCAATTGCTTGCGCTCCTGGAGTATCGGCGTTGCGAGAAACAGCGAGGCGATGTGACCATCGGGGCCTAGGCCTAACAAGACAAGATCGAACTGCACATTGCCATCCGCAGATTTCGGTGCATGCGCAACTAAAAGTTCAGCATAGGCACGCGCGGCTTCATGTGCATCGGGTAGCTCTCCTTGCATACGATGAATCTGCCCGGCTGGAATCGGTATATGCCGCAACAAGGTCTCGTTCGCCATGCGAAAATTGCTGTCGGTATGATCCGGCGGGACGCAACGTTCATCGCCGAAGTAGATATGCACATACTGCCACACCACACGGTCTGCAAATTCAGGGCGCGCGAGAGTTTCATAGAGATGCCTGGGCGTAGAGCCACCGGTCAGCGCGACATGGAACTGTCCACGTTCGGCGATTGCCTGCTCGGACAATGCAATCCAGCGTTCCGCAAAGCCGATGCCCAGTATTTGTAGATCAGTAAATACACGGATAGTCATGCGT
>JBDSOT010000032.1:0-3532 GCA_039914705.1 Gammaproteobacteria bacterium
CGGCCGCGGAAACGCCAAATTTCTCTTCCATGGCTGAAATCAAATCGACAATTTCAACGACGGTCATATTGGCAACGGTGTCTAAAATTTCTTCTTTGGTTACGGCTTTGCTTACGGCCATGTTAATACTCCTATAGTTTTTTCTGCCCGGTGCCGGTCAAGGCGGAGCGGGGTCATAAATAAATGGGTGTCAGGCAGCCTGCTTGTGATCGCGTACTGCGGCCAATGTGCGGACGAGTTTGCCGACCGGGGCTTTCATTACGCTCATCAGCATGCTGATGGCGACATTGCGCGTTGGCATCTGAGCCAGCCTTTGTAACTCGGCGGGCTGCATCAGTTTGCGATTGAACGCACCTGCCTTGATGATCAAACTCTTGTGATTTTTGGCAAAATCACTCATCACGCGCGGGGCGGAGGTTGGGTCTTCCCTGGAAAATGCCAACACCAGCGGCCCTACCAACACGTCCTGTAGACAGGCAAAATCGCTGCCTTCTACGGCCCGATGCGCCAGCGTATTTCTGACCACGCGCAGATAGACATCCGCCTTGCGGGCATCAACACGTAATTGCGTCATCTCGCTTACCGACAGACCGCGATATTCGGCCGCCACCGCCGACTTGGCGCTGCCTGCCACGCTCGCCACTTCACCCACTATATTTTTCTTACCTTCAAGATTAAGACTCACGAGATCGTATCCCTCCTACTGATTTAAGCATCCAACACGGATGACTTGCGGTCAACACAAGCGCCTTATACAAGACACCACTTTTACGGCGACCTTCACCAGTCGATACTGATCTGTTAAGGTGACACCGTCTGCGCAGGCCGGTCTGCAAACTTCGCATACCAATTAAGCAGTACGCCTGCGGTCTTCGACTCACCACCAATCTTCACCGGCGGCCCAAAGTCTTCTTTATTCTTCCAATTGAAATAAAAATGCTACAAAAATAATCCAGACTTTCGTTTAAAATCTGGGAAATAGCTTACGCAACAAGGCTCGATTGATCGATATTAATGCCCGGCCCCATAGTGCTGGACAGGGTAATTTTCTTGAGATAAATACCCTTGGCCGTACTCGGTCTAGCCTTGTTTAAATCGGCGATCAACGCCTGTAGATTTTCACGCATGGCCTCTACATCGAAGCTAGCCTTGCCGATGGTACAGTGAACAATACCGGCCTTGTCGGTGCGATAACGTACCTGTCCGGCCTTGGCGTTTTTTACCGCCGTGGCAACATCCGCCGTCACGGTACCTACCTTGGGATTAGGCATTAATCCGCGCGGCCCGAGGATCTGGCCTAACTGCCCGACGATGCGCATGGCGTCTGGCGTGGCGATGACGACATCAAAATCCATGGTGCCGGCCTTCACGGCAGCCGCCAGATCATCAAAGCCAACGATGTCGGCACCTGCGGCCGTAGCGGCGTCGGCGTTCGCACCCTGCGCAAATACAGCAACACGCACGGACTTGCCGATACCACGCGGTAACACAGTGGAGCCACGCACCACCTGGTCAGATTTACGCGGATCAACGCCCAGATTGATGCCGACATCGACCGATTCGGAGAATTTGGCGGTGGCGCATTCTTTAATCAGCTTCAAAGCCTCATCCAGCGGATATTGCTTGCCGGGCACCAGTTTGGTGTGCAGGGCCTTGGTTCGTTTTGATAGTTTTGCCATCGCGCTTATACCCCTTCCGTCTCAATGCCAATGCTGCGGGCGCTACCGGCAATGGTGCGCACTGCGGCGTCCATATCGGCGGCGGTAAGATCGGGCATCTTGAGCCTGGCAATATCTTCGAGTTGCGCGCGCGTAACCTTGCCGACCTTCACGCTGTTCGGCGTCTTACTGCCGCTGGCTAATGACAGCGCCTTCTTCAGCAGAACAGAGGCTGGCGGCGTCTTGGTGACAAAGGTAAAGCTGCGATCGCTGTATACGGTGATGACGACCGGCGTAGGCAGACCGGGTTCCATTCCCTGGGTCTGGGCATTGAATGCCTTACAGAATTCCATGATGTTGACACCGCGCTGACCGAGCGCAGGACCCACGGGCGGGCTGGGATTGGCCTGACCGGCCTTGACCTGCAATTTAATGTAGGCCTCAATTTTCTTTGCCATGATTCACTCCTGGTGGGTAGTAACGCCTGTTTAGGGCTCCCCTGTTTAAACTCGCTGGGTGCGGTTATAACGCACCGAACATTACTTAATTATCAAATCCATCTCCACCATCCATGGCGGGGCATTGCGGTTAATTCAAACCCCAGGGTTTACATCCTGTAAACCCGTTCGGCGACTTCGTCGCCTCACCCCTTTTCTACCTGCCCAAACTCCAGCTCTACCGGGGTGGAGCGACCAAAGATAAGCACAGCCACATGCAGCCTGCTCTTCTCGTAATTCACTTCCTCAACGACCCCGTTGAAATCATTGAACGGACCGTCAATCACGCGCACCACCTCGCCCGGCTCGAACAATACCTTGGGACGCGGCTTGTCAGCGCCTTCGGTGACGCGTTGCAGGATCGTCTGCGCCTCTTTTTCCGTAATCGCTGCGGGCTTGTCGGAGGTACCGCCGATAAAACCCATGACCTTGGGTACGTCTTTGACCAGGTGCCAGGTGGCGTCGTTCATCTCCATCTGCACAAGCACATAGCCTGGGAAAAATTTACGGTCGCTCTTGCGTTTCTGGCCTTCGCGCATCTCAACCACTTCTTCGGTTGGCACCAGTATCTGACCAAACTGATCCTGCATACCACTGCGCTCAACGCGATCAGCCAGCGAGGTTCTCACCAGGTTTTCGAAGCCCGAATACGCATGCACCACATACCAGCGTAGAGCCATGTCGTCAGGCCCCTGGATTAGTTAGCAATTGGACTGCCCACAGGAGAAACATATCCAGCAACCACAATATAATCGCCACCAATATCACCACTATGAATACAATAAGCGTAGTCTGCATTGTCTCTTTGCGCGTGGGCCAGACGACCTTGCGAATTTCATTGCGCGCCTCGCGTAAAAACTCCCAGGCGTCACGGCCAGGTTGAGTTTGCAACGTAATCGCAATGGCTATGGCAACCACCACCAGCAATCCCAATACCCGGATCGCCGTCGATTGGTTCGCATAGTAGTAAAAACCACCTACCCCGCCTGCCAGCAGGACTATCGCCAACAGTAATTTGATCTTGTCCGCCATGCTTCTTCTTATAATCCTTTAACGTGCCGGCTTATTGGCAGGCCAGGAGGGAATCGAACCCCCAACCTTCGGTTTTGGAGACCGACGCTCTGCCAATTGAGCTACTGGCCTAAAATTGTAGGGCCGAATTCATTCGGCCACCTATTCCCGCACACCCGGCGAATAACTTCGCGCCTACATCGAATAAACTCGGCCCCTACTCAAAAATCTTTGCCACGACGCCGGCACCGACGGTGCGGCCGCCCTCGCGGATGGCGAATCTCAGGCCTTCTTCCATGGCGATGGGGTTGATCAGGGTGACGGTCATCTTGACGTTGTCGCCGGGCATGACCATTTCGATGCCGG
>JBDSOT010000042.1:0-2573 GCA_039914705.1 Gammaproteobacteria bacterium
AGATTGCCGATGAGAATGACCTTGTTAACGCCTCTTGCCATAAATTTCTCCTTATGCATTTACCTTAATGTAGTTGAACGGAGTAACCGCAGAAGTATTACGTGAGTACCCTATTATGCACGCGCCACCGAGAACTCGCCCAGTGCTTTATCGTCCAGTAGTTTACTGTCAACCTTGAGGTAGGCAATGCCGTCTTCGACGATGACCACGGCCTCGACCACGCCCGGCACCTGCATGAGGCGCGCGGCCAGATGACGGGCCTGCTCGGGGCCGACCGTACCGACATTGACCATGTGGCTGCGTAAATATCTCGGCGTCTTCATGCCCAGGGCCAACACCGTCCACAAGCCCGCCACCAGCGCGCAAAAGCCGAATACGCTCTCGATGCCGTAAGCGCCGTAGAGCCAGCCGCCCGCAGAACCACCGATGAAGGCACCCAGAAATTGAGCCGTGGAATACACGCCCATGGCGGTGCCTTTGCTGTCCGTCGGTGCTGCCTTGGAGATCAGCGAGGGCAGGCTCGCCTCCAGCGTGTTAAAGGCGGCGAAGAATAAGAATAGTGCGAAGCCGATGCCGAGAACGGATTGATTGGCCAACAGCAAGGCTACTTCTGAGAGCCCTAATACCACGATAGAGCCGACGAAGACCTGCTTCATGAGGCGCTTTTTCTCGGCCAGGATAATGAACGGCACCATGGCGAGCATCCCCAGCAGCAGCACTGGCAGATACACTTGCCAATGATGATCGGAGGCGAGTCCGGCATGGTCGCGCAGCGCTAAGGGCAATACGACAAAGCTGGCGATAAGTATGGCGTGCAGCGCCATGATGCCGGTATTCAGACGCATGAGCTGCGGATCGGCGAATATATCTTTAAATTTCCCCGGTACCGCTTGCGTATCGCGATGGAAGCGGCTGCGCACCGGTTGCGGCACCCACAGCTTGAGCACCGCAATGCCGCCCAGGGCGAGCACGGCGGTGGCCCAGAAGATGCCTTGCACGCCGATCCAACTGTTGAGGATCGGCCCTGCGATCAGGGCGAAGGCGAATGACATACCGATCGTTATGCCTATCGTGGCCATGGCCTTGGTGCGCTGTTCCTCGCGCGTGAGATCGGCGACGAGCGCCATGACGGCGGCAGCGATTGCGCCGGCTCCTTGCAGGACGCGCCCGATGATGACGCCGCTGATCGAGTCGGACATTGCGGCCACCACACTGCCCAGCGCGAAGATAAGCAGGCCGATGATGATGATGGGCTTGCGGCCGAAGCGATCGGACAACATGCCGAAGGGGATTTGCAGCACGGCCTGACTAAGCCCGTAAGCCCCTATCGCGATGCCGATCAGGGCCGGGGTCGCGCCGCTGAGATTATCCAGGGCATAGGTGGAAAATACCGGGAGAATAAGGAACAGACCCAGCATGCGCAACGCGTAAATGCTGGCCAGGGCCGAAGTCGCACGCCGCTCGGTGGCTGTCATTCCGGTTGTCATATCATTGCTGTCTGAGACGGCGGCGGCGGGGGTAATTTGATCCAAAGCGGGAGTTTCCTTTTGCAACGTCGTGCACGTATATTAGCAGGTTTGAACTTGGGAAATCAGTATGGACACTATTCAGATTCGCGGCGCGCGCACCCACAATCTGCAAAACATCGACCTCGACCTCCCGCGCGACAAATTGATTGTCATCACCGGGCTTTCAGGCTCGGGGAAATCCTCGCTGGCCTTCGATACCATCTATGCGGAAGGTCAGCGCCGCTACGTGGAATCGCTGTCGAGCTATGCGCGGCAGTTCCTGTCCATCATGGAAAAGCCCGATGTCGATCATATCGAAGGGCTGTCGCCGGCGATCTCGATTGAGCAGAAATCCACCTCGCATAATCCGCGCTCCACAGTCGGCACCATCACCGAGATTTACGATTACCTGCGCCTGTTGTTTGCGCGCGTGGGTGAACCGCATTGCCCGCAGCACGACACCGTGCTGGAGGCACAGACCGTAAGCCAGATGGTCGATCACATATTGGCCCTGCCGGAAAACACGCCGCTGATGCTGCTCGCCCCGGTCGTGCAAAACCGCAAGGGTGAGCATGTGCAGGTGCTCGCAGAACTGCGTGCGCAAGGTTATGTGCGTGCACGCATCGACGGTGTGCTCACGGAGCTGGATGAGGCCCCCGATCTTGACCTGCGCCGCAAGCACAATATAGAGGTTGTCATCGACCGCTTCCGCGTGCGACCCGATCTACAGCAACGCCTGGCGGAATCTATTGAAACTACGTTACATCTTAGCGATGGCACGGTGCGCATTGCTTTTATGGAGCCGGGAGTTAAGGGAAAACCAAAACCCGATATTGTGTTCTCGTCAAAATTCGCTTGCCCGTTGTGCGGCTATAGCATCACTGAACTTGAACCACGTCTGTTCTCATTCAACAATCCGGCGGGAGCTTGCCCGGAATGTGACGGTCTTGGCGTTAAACAATTTTTCGATCCGGCGCGTGTGGTCGCACACCCAGGCTTAAGTTTACCGGGCGGTGCGGTACGTGGCTGGGATCGTCGTAACGCCTACTACTTTCAGTTGATCAG
>JBDSOT010000062.1:0-4590 GCA_039914705.1 Gammaproteobacteria bacterium
GAGAATTTCGCCATCACCGCGCACCATTGCGGGAACCCCGCCAAGCCCGGACGCCTCCCAGGCATGCTGCCATTCAGCGGCTTTTGCAGTACCGGAGATATTGCCCTCATCAGATAATCCGGCGGCATGGGCCAGGGCTTGCAAGACTGATGCATCGGAGATGTCGGTACCGCGCAGCCAGAATTCGCGGTAGAGGGCATCCTTGAGTGCATGCGCACCGAAGCTATTGATTTGCAGGGCCGCGGCAACGGCGCGGATGGCAGGCCCGCTATTCGGTTTGCCGCGCGGCAGTGCGATAGCCAGCTCCGGGGCCAGTTGATGAATTGCCCGCACCTCGCCGGTTAATTCCGCCGCCAAGGCCGCACCCGCGTTTGCCATAGGGATAGGTAAATAAGGCGCATGCTGCACGCCGCGCCATTCAATCGTGTGCGCAGCCTTGGCGGCGAGCAGCCGTTCCCCGAGCGCGTAACAGAACGGACAATTAAAATCGCTGTAAAGAATAATGTCACGGTTCATTGTCAGTTCCCTGGTTCAGCTGCGTCATGTGGTCGCGAATACTTTTAATAAGCGCTGGCAACGCAGGCACATGCCGCAGCAGACTTGCAAGCTTCAAGCGGTAACAATATCTTTGCGCATGGGGCCAAGAATGCCCAGCAATTCTGATTTTTCCTGTTCCGGCACCTTGAATTTGTCGAGTGCCTTGACCAGGTCTTCCACCAAGGCGTCAAAGTCGGCATCGGTAATCGCCATGTCGATATGTTTGGTCTTCATATCCTTGCCAGTGTAAGTGCAGGGGCCACCGGTCCCGGCACAGATTTGATCGACCAGTTTGCGTTTGAGGTCAGGAATATCAGTATTGGCAAAACGCGCGTTGATGCGTTGGTCAGCGGCCACATTGGCAACAAATTCATCGACCACGGCGGTGATGGCCGGTTTGCCGCCGAGCCGGTCATACAAACTTTTCGATGCGTTGTCAGCAGTCGCGGATTGCGTGTCCTCTGCAGAAGTGCAGGCGGCAAAAGCGAACGTTAAGCTCAAAATCGCCATTGAAAATAATTTTGTTAAAGTATTCATTTTATATCTCCTGTGCGCGTTACAATTTATTTAAAAGGCGGCGCGTTGGTTTCAGTAGACTGTTACTGTAATCTTGGCGCTATCGGTAGCAGCAGGGCAAGACTAGCGCGCCCGGCAGGTTTGCATAAGCGGGCACTATCCGGTTGAGTGCTTACTTTTAGGTGTAAATTAGTGAATATGAACGAAAAAGAAATTTTACTGAGTTCGCCGCTACGGCCGCCCGCTGCCCGCATGGTGGAAGATGTGCTGGGCTGCAAATGGTCATTGACGGTGTTGCAACTCGTGCGACAGGGTGTTTGCAGGCCGGGCGCGATGGAGCGTAGTGTCGCGGGTTTGACGACCAAGGTGCTGAATGAGAGGTTGAAAAAACTGGTGCGCTATGAGGTGTTGCTGCGCGAATCCTACCCCGAAATCCCGCCGCGCGTTGAGTATAAACTCAGTCCGTTCGGCAGCAAATTTGTGGCTATTCTGGAGGCAATTAAAGATCTCGACAAACCGTCTGAAATTAACAAAGGTTAACAATCCAGAACTTTATTTAGCGGTTTCATACTAGCCATTCAAGGGTAGACGCACCTGTAAGCGGGTATTGCCGGGTTCGGAAATGACCCGGATATCGCCCTGGTGCCGCGCGATAATACGATAGGCGATGCTCAGTCCCAAGCCGGTGCCATCGCCCACGCCCTTGGTGGTGTAAAACGGCTCGAAGATGCGCGCCTGAATCTCTGGCGATTGTGTCGCCAATTTTTAGCTCCTTTTGGGGACTCGGATGTCCCAAAAGGTTTCGCTAAAAATGGCGATACAATCGGATGTCATGCCGCTCCAGCCAGGTAGTTAATTCGTCTTCATGGTCGCTCAGCTTTAGCGGGTCAAGCCCAGGCGTGGTAGCCGCAAGCGTCAGGAGGTCTTGCTGAAAGCGCAACAGAAATTCAAATTGCCAGGTGTCTTGGCATAGTTGATTGAGGCTGAAGGCCAGTTTGCAGGCTGATGAAGATATTGCATCTGGTCAGCGGCGCGGTGCGCAGCGGCTGCCGGATTGTTGAGTTCGTGTGCAAGTCCAGCCGACAGCGCACCCAGCGCTTACTAAAAGTAATAAGCTCTGGTTACGTAAAGTACTTAATATTTAGCCAGCGTGGGATCCACATCCTCCGACCAGGCTTCGATGCCGCCGGTGAGATTGGCTACATTATTAAATCCTGAGCGTTCCAGAAACTCGGCCACCTGTTCGCTGCGTCTGCCGTGATGACAGATCACGATTATTTCCTGATGTGCGTCCAGGTCGTCGAGGGCATCCTGAATTTGCCCCATCGGAATAAGCCGCGAACCTTCGATGTGGCATATCGCATATTCCCACGGCTCGCGCACATCGAGCAGTAATAGATCATTATCCGTTGCGTCGAGATAGGCCTTAAGTTCAAGAGGGGTGTAATCCTGCATGTCAGCGCGGCCGGCTACAGCACGAAGCGCGGCGGCTGCGGCGCGTTGATCAGCGGCGGCAGGTTGGTCTCGAACAGACTCTCGCACTCCCAGCGGGCTTCGCCGCGCCGGGTGATAAGCCTGGCCTCCATGGCCGGGGCCGTCCCGGTAATCATGAATAATCTTCCGCCGATATTGAGCTGTTGTTGGAAGTGATCGGAAAAGATCGGCAGCGAGCCGGTCAATGCAATGGCGTCGTACGGGCCGTGCCTGTCCCAGCCCAGTGCGGCATCGCCGGTCTCCAGCGTGACATTGGTGATGCCGTGGGCCGCGAGCTTGCGCTGTGTAGAGACGCGAAATTCATCAAAGATGTCCACGCTATACACATGCTCAGCAAGGCTTGCCAGCAGCGCCGTCAAATAGCCGCTACCGGTACCGATCTCCAGAATAACATCCGAAGGCTTGATACTCAGGGCCTGGATAAGGCGCGCCTCCAGCTTGGGGGGCATCATCACCTGGCCGTGGTTCAGCGCAATGGGAGTGTCCGCAAACGCAAGCTTGCGGTAAGGCAGCGGCACAAAATCCTCACGCGGTACGCGCGCGAGCAAATCGAGCACCCCTTGATCAAGTACATCCCAGGTGCGTATCTGCTGTTCGATCATGTTGAAACGGGCTTGTTCGATATTCATTATTTTATCGCTGCGATAGTGTGTCCGGAAAGGGTAAGCGGTTTATTTCAGAGAGGCAAGCCTAGTTGTGCCTGGGTCGTGTTAATTCTTGCCGTCCTGACCATGAGCCAGGCTGGCTTGCATGTTCATCTACTATAATATAAGTTGATTAATGTAACGACAGCTAGGGGTGCCCCGGCCGGTTCGGCGGAGCTGAGATAACCCTTTGAACCTGACCCGGCTAATCCCGGCGTAGGGAAGCGAACCAGATGCTTTTCCTGCGCCTATTATCTGCCCTATGAAAAGGACACTTTTATGAGCGCAGTCCCCGATGATTTTGTCCAACCCCTATTTCCCCCGGCCGAATTACCTCAAACCGGCTTTTTAAGTGAAACCGCGCAAATCGACGCGGCTGTAACCCAGGCTTTTCCCAATTCGCGCAAGGTCTATTGCCAGGGTAGCCGCGCGGATATGCGCGTGCCGATGCGCGAGGTGAGCTTGGCGCCGACGCCGGCAAGTTTTGGTAGCGAACAAAATCTCCCCGTTATTATTTACGATACCTCGGGGCTATACACCGACCCTGCGTACAAGATTGATCTGCGCCAGGGCCTGCCCGGCGTGCGACAGGCCTGGATAGCCGAGCGCGGCGACAGCGAAGAACTGGATGCAGTTAGCTCCGCCTACGGACGTGAGCGCGCCGTTGACGCCAAACTCACGCATCTGCGTTTCGCGCATATCCGCAAGCCGCGCCGCGCCAAGATCGGCATGAATGTGAGCCAGATGCATTATGCGAAGCGCGGCATTATCACCCCGGAGATGGAATACATCGCACTGCGTGAAAATATGCTCCGCGAACATGTCATAGCGAACGGCGCGAACCACTCACAAGTGCAACACCCCGGCGAATCCTTCGGCGCAGCCATTCCACAGCAGATCACCGCAGAATTCGTACGCGATGAAGTCGCGCGCGGGCGCGCCATCATCCCTGCCAATATCAATCACCCGGAACTGGAGCCGATGATTATCGGACGCAATTTTCTGGTGAAGGTTAACGCGAATATCGGCAACTCGGCGGTCAGTTCGTCCATCGAGGAAGAAGTGGAGAAAATGGTATGGGGCATACGCTGGGGCGGCGACACGGTGATGGATTTGTCCACCGGCAAGAACATCCACGAGACGCGCGAGTGGATCATCCGCAATTCGCCGGTGCCCATCGGCACCGTGCCGATTTATCAGGCACTCGAAAAGGTAAACGGTAAGGCCGAGGATTTAACCTGGGAGATATTCCGCGACACGCTCATTGAGCAGGCCGAGCAGGGCGTGGACTACTTCACGGTGCACGCCGGCGTGCTGCTGCGCTACATCCCGATGACCACCAACCGCATGACCGGCATCGTGTCGCGCGGCGGGTCGATCATGGCCAAGTGGTGCCTGG
>JBDSOT010000082.1:0-7421 GCA_039914705.1 Gammaproteobacteria bacterium
TGTATTACTCACCCGTCCGCCACTCGTCAGCGCCCGAAGGCCTGCTACCGTTCGACTTGCATGTGTTAGGCATGCCGCCAGCGTTCAATCTGAGCCATGATCAAACTCTTCAGTTCAAAACATTTGGTTACCCAACTTTGCAGTCGATAACCCCATCTTATTTCGATGAAAAGCGACCCTGATTCGTTTCAATTGAATTGATTCAAGGTTACTTACATCGACAGTCTTTTGTGAACCAGACTACCAACGCAAGCACCCACACAAATTACTTGATCTAAACTGTTAAAGAGCGATCGGAATTTTCATTCCGGCAGACCGAGCATTATACAAGCTTGGCTGCTTTAGTCAACGACTACGATAAATATGTTTGATTATTTTCCTGGCCTGCAAGAAAAACTGTCATCGGTCAGGAGGGCGCATTATACGCACCGCAAGCGGAGCGTCAACCTTTATTAATTTTCGATACTGACATCTGTACCTCGACCTAAACAACAATAGAAACACGTGCTACCCTGCGCTTGCCTACCTGGATTACCTGAACGGTTCCAGGTCGAATTTGCAATGAACTGTCCTCGACACGCTCGCCATTAATGCGCACGGCACCCTGATTGATTAAACGCAGGGCCTCTGAGGTACTCTCTGTAAGCCCTGCTAATTTGAGGACCTGGGCAATGGGAAGCTCCGTCGACGATACTAATTTGATCTCCGGTAATTCCTCGGGTAGCTGACCCTTCTGGTAGCGTGCGATGAAAGCGCGCAACGCATCCTCGCCTTTCGCCGCGCCGTGAAAGCGGCTCACGATCTCTTTCGCCAGTTCGAACTTTACGTCACGCGGATTGCTGCCCGCTGCGACGCTGCTTTTTAGCTCGCCAATAATAGTCATGTCCTTAAACGACAGCAGTTCGAAGTAGCGCCACATCAGCTCATCGGAGATAGACATGAGTTTGCCGAACATCTCATCCGGCAGGTCGCTGATGCCGATGGCATTGTCCAGCGATTTGGACATCTTATTCACCCCGTCCGTCCCCTCCAGCAGTGGCATGGTGAGGATCACCTGCGGTGCCTGACCGAAGGCCTTTTGCATTTCGCGGCCCATCAGCAGATTAAACTTCTGATCGGTGCCGCCGAGTTCGACGTCCGCTCGCATAGCCACAGAGTCATAGCCTTGCACCAACGGGTAGAGGAATTCATGGATCGCGATGGGCTGTCCGCTGGTGTAGCGCTTGTGGAAATCATCGCGCTCCAGCATGCGCGCCACGGTATGTTTGGCGGCCAGCTGGATAAGCTCCGCAGAGGTCATCTTATCCATCCAGGTGGAATTGAAGCATATCTCGGTCTTCGCAGGATCGAGGATTTTAAATATCTGCTCTTTATAGGTATGCGCGTTTTCCATCACCTGTTCACGCGTAAGCGGCTTGCGGGTGACATTCTTGCCCGTAGGATCACCGATCATGCCGGTAAAATCGCCGATCAGGAATAAAATCTCGTGTCCGAGTTCCTGAAACTGCCGCAGCTTATTAATGAGTACGGTATGCCCGAGGTGCAGGTCAGGCGCTGTGGGATCAAAGCCCGCCTTGATGCGTAGCGGCCTGCCGGACTCAAGTTTTTTGATTAATTCGTCTTCTACGAGGATTTCCTGCGCGCCGCGCTTTATTAACTCTATATCATCGGCGTGCATGGGGCTTTTCTCAAATTGGAAAGTTGTTGAATAGTATAGTTTGCGGCACGGTTCGTAATTCTTTCAGTACGCAAGCTCGGCCGACTGCTTAGCCAATGCTGGCCGTTCTGAAAGGTTGACGCCCTATGCGACGGAGGCTAAGGTAGCTGTTTGCCGACAGACATGATTTGCAAGGCCTTGAACCTATGTTTTCACAACAGCAGCCGCTGCGCCCGCAAACTATACAGCAATCTTTGAAAACGCGCCTTTCACGCTGGCATTGGCTGGTATTGCTGGTCAGCGTACTCTTGATCGCCGGCGTCCTGGGCCTGACGACATCCAACGACGCCAAGGCCACCCGTTCAGAACGGGCATTCTGGAGCGGGGCCTTGCCAGACGCAACTAGCGCCGCCAACAAAATGATACTGCCCCTGCACCTCCCGCCTCCCACTGGCCATTTACTTAGCACAAATTTTCAGGATGCCGCGCTTTCCGAACAGGACTGGCAAACCGTTATCGTAGGTCGTGGTGACAATCTCTCCTCCATGTTTGTGCGCCTCGGTCTCGGTGCCCAAGAGGTGCAGGATATTCTCGACCTGGGTCCACCCGCCGCAACACTGACCCATTTGCGCCCCGGTCAACAGATTAAGGTCAAGATTGATGACCGTCAGGAACTGCAAGATCTCATTTATGAGGTAGATGAAAAATCGCTGCACATCCACCGCGCTGAGGACAAACTACAAGCCACGGATGTCAAACATACTATTGAGACGCGCATCAGTTATGCGAGCGGAGTTATCAACAGTTCCTTGTTCGAAGCGGCGCAGGAAAGCGGCCTGACTGACAACATGACGCTGGAGATGGCGGCGATATTCCGCTGGGACATCGACTTCGCACAGAACCTGCGTGCGGGTGATAGTTTTACCGTGCTGTACGAGGAATATTATCTGGCCGGCGAAAAGATGCGCGACGGCCCGATCCTTGCCGCCGAATTCACTAATCGCGGCAAGACCTATCGCGCGCTGCGTTTCCAGCAAGGTAATGATGAGGCCTTGTACTACACTCCACAGGGTTTGAGCCTGCGCAAGGCCTTCCTGATCAGCCCCGTTAAATTTACCCGCATCAGCTCCGGCTTTAATCTTAACCGCTACCATCCCGTACTGCACCGCATCCGTGCACATAAAGGCGTGGACTACGCAGCCCCCTATGGCACACCCATCACCGCCGCCAGTAATGGCAAGGTTGAATTCAGGGGCACCAAGGGCGGTTACGGTAATACCGTCGTTCTTCAACATGCCGGCAACTACAGCACCCTTTACGCCCATATGTCCGGCTTTGCGAAAGGTATTAAACAAGGAGGCTCAGTGAAACAGGGCCAAATTATCGGTTATCTTGGCCAATCCGGGTTGGCTACCGGGCCGCACCTGCATTACGAGTTCCGTGTCAATGGTGTGCATAAAGACCCCCTTAAGGCGAAGCTGCCCAAAGCAGAACCAATCCTGGCCCAGTACAAGAGTGACTTTATCCAAAGGAGCACCAAACTTACTGCGCAAATGGATCTTTTAAAAAGCAACAAATTGGCGCTTAAGGCTCGCTGATTCCCCCACGCATTTAATCTAGAGCTCCCTCAGGCCCTAATGAACACCTTGTTTATCGGCCTGATGTCGGGCACCAGCATGGATGCCGTGGACGCAGCGCTGGTCGACTTCGGCCACTCACCTCCGCAGCTAATCGCCGTCCATAGCCACACCTTGGATGATCCGTTACGCGCTGAGTTACAAAGCCTAGGGTGGACAGGAACAAACGAGTTGGAGCGCTATGCGCAACTCGATGCGCGCATGGGGCGGCTATTTGCAGCAGCCAGTGCTGCGCTACTACAAAACGCCGGCGTGCAGCCCCATCAGGTCGCTGCTATCGGCAGTCACGGCCAGACCGTGCGCCACAACCCGGCTGGCCCGGAACCCTTCAGCCTGCAAATAGGCAATCCCTCAATTATTGCGGAAACCACCGGGATCACCACGGTAGCTGATTTCCGTCGCAGGGATATGGCCGCCGGCGGACAAGGCGCACCGCTGGTGCCGGCCTTCCACAACGCCGTATTTCGCTCGCCTGCAAAGGAACGAGTCGTCGTAAATATTGGTGGTATTGCCAATATAACCCACTTGCCGGCAAACCCTCAGAAACCTTTGCAAGGTTTCGATACCGGCCCAGGTAATACCCTGATGGATACATGGACTTATCGACACCTGCAGCAGCGTATGGACGAGGGCGGCCAGTGGGCTGCCACGGGCAAGGTAAACATCTTGTTGCTAAATGCCCTGATGAGTGACGCTTATTTTGCATTGGCTGCACCAAAAAGCACCGGGCCTGAGTATTTCAATCTTGCCTGGCTAGACGCTAGACTTCAGGAACTGGATCAATTAAGTGCGGAGGATGTGCAAGCCACACTTTGCGAATTAACAGCCGGCACCATTGCACAGACCATAGATGGGCATGCACAAAACTGCGCAGAGGTTCTGGTATGCGGCGGCGGCGTGCACAACCAGACCCTGCTGCAACGCCTACGTGCCTTACTCCCGTCCTGCCAAGTGGACTCCACGGCCGTTTACGGTATCGACCCCGATTGGGTCGAGGCCATGGCCTTTGCTTGGCTGGCCAAGCAGACACTCGAAGGCAGACCGGGTAACGTGCCCAGCGTCACGGGCGCGCGGCGCGCGGTAATTTTGGGGAGTATATGGCAAGGCTAATAGACCTTGAACTGAGGTACAATAAATCTTGTTACTGAGGGAGTGGTAGGGGGTTTAACCATTGTGCCCGAGTACCGACATTCTGACCTCAATCAAATCAAGGACCAAGATGACTCAGCAGCAGCCACGGATATTAAAAAAATATATCGTCTTGCGTGTGCTTTTTTTATTAGGGGCACTGACCTTGGTAACAATACTCTTCTGGGCAGGAAGTCAACCACAGGCGGTTAGTCTATTCCCCTCCCCTTACGACAAGATTGCCCATTTTTTCACATTCTCCATCCTAGGTCTTCTGCTGTGGCTTAGTGCAGGAGAAAAGTGCGTAACTGTATGTATAGTATTAGGTATTTTGATTGGCATATTGGACGAATGGCATCAAGCTTCGCTGCCAGGTAGAACTCCAAGCATCTATGATCTTAGTGTGGACATATTCGCTTTGCTATTTATATTTGCAACTGTGACTTTTTATAAAAAACGCAGATGTAGATTAAAATAATTGATACTTAGGATATCATAACCGTTCTATACTTCGAGAGCTGGGGGAAGTCCATCTAATTATTATAGTTGCGTGGATAAAGTCGCCCTAAATCCACGCAACTTATGCAATAAACTCATGTAATAAAACGAAAGAATTACAGGCTTGTTATGAGCTTATTATCATCATTAAAACTCCTTATTAACTCATAATACCCTTGGTCATTCTCTTGGGATATCACGGAGCCCCGACGCGTCGCACCAAGGGGATGACCTGGTTGGTGAAATAAGGCTCTCTATTCGACCAGGGTATATAATTCAAGTGTAGCTTGTATCGAGCAAAGTTGAAAATTTCCGCAGCGGTTACTTTTCGGCCCGTCGCTGGATTTATTTTATCCCAGTCGTCCCATTCCACGGAGTTCACTAAGGGCATGCTGCCTGCGTAAGCGCTGTACCAAGGGTATGTGTAGTGCGGGACCTGTACATCAACGTCCGGGGCGCCAATGCCCATGCCGATCTGGAGGGCATGATTGAAAAGGCCCCTGAGCTTGGTGAGTTCGTCGGCACCGGATGCCCCCGAATACCAGTTGATGTATTGTATGCACAGGGTATTCGGAAAAGCCGCCTTCAAGCCCGACATGATGCGCTTCTGGCCGGCGTAGGCTTTTTCTGCGGTGTAATTGGCCCGACTCCACTCCCAAGTCCGTATGCCCGTGGCCGTCTCATCCAGTATCATGCCTTCGAAATACGGCTCTGCGTTAAACCGTGCGCCCAGCGCTTTGAACAAGGCTATTTCCCGGCTTTGTACGTTATAGTTCCAGCTCCGTGCGACCACCTTGCCTATAGATGATTTATAAACACCGTACTCGAACTCCGCCGTTCGTAGATAATCGGGTGCATTAGGAACACCGTATCGATCCGTCCAGTCATCCAAGAGTTCAATTATCAGCCTTTTCGGCGTCGGCATACTCTTTAAGTAATTCAGTTGCGCTACAACCGCAGAGAAATCGTAGACACCCCGGCGCGGCTCCAAGACCTTCCAGGGAATTCTGACTTGAACGCCGACAAATTGCGGCTCATATTTAATCCTATCGTATATCAACTTCGCATTATCATAGGAGACCAAGTCTAAGCGCATGTAATGCCCGGGGTGATATTTGCTGGGGAAGGCGGCAAACGCGGATTGCATCATGGCCATTGATAAAAGAAGACCTAAGGCTAAGGAGCCGATGTGGCGATTAAATGTCATCATGCTTATTTTTCCCATAAGTAAAGGCAAAAAACTGCCTTGTTGTGATTCTTCTTGGTGTGGATGGTCACCAAGAGCGTATACAGTGAATAGCTTAAGTTTTAGGCCGCCAGTTGCAGGCTCTGCGTGAGAGTCTGACGTGCCCAGTTGATGCAAATTGATAATCTAGTAGGACCCAACGAGTAGGGTTTGTAAGGTAAAAAGAAATCCTTATAGCTAGATAAGGATATTAAAAGTGCTCTATCTCGATCTCCATGTATATGCGGACAGGAATTGCCCTGCTCGCCGGTATAAAAGCAGGATGCATGCCAGTATGGATTTAAAAGAAGTTTTATAAAGAAGACTGAACAAGATCTCTGCGATAAATATATATATTGTAGCGTTACAGGTGAGAAGTTGGATTCAATTTTTTTATTTCTCATTCGAACATCGAATTCTTTGTTTATTTGCTACCCACTCTACAAGGCACTCAGGGTCAGTAGGTGACTATAATGGTCAGTAATCGACTATAAAAGTCAGCTTTAGCTAGCCTCGAAGAAGTGGACGCCTTCAACCTGATATATTGAGGTCTGGAGGTGTTTGGATGGGAAAGTTAGCACGGCAAACGTATACGAAGGAATTCCGGGAGCGCAGTACCGCTGCGCTCCCGCACCGGGTACGTCGGCGCAGCAGGGCCCCGGTTCCTGGGCGTCAACGCACTGACTGTCTGCTCTGCGGCGTGCAACCGCTGCTTCCAGTGATAGAGGGTGTGGCGACTGACCTGAAAGGCCTCGCATATGGCCGTTAAGCCGTGTTTCTCCCAGAACTGGAGTATCCGATCACGTCGCTGTGCTTCATTGTTCGTAGCCATGCCCCAGCGTAAGGCATAATCCGCAACAGGGTAAAAACCCTTTATCCACGCCCCAACGTACTGTTTTGCATCCCTTCTCTCCTTCAGAAGAGTGCAACATGTTTCTGACCTTAATGCAGGTTAAACCCTAGGTCACTTGTGTTGTTATTCCTTCTCGAGTGCATCTGTTTTCCAGTGGCACATAAGCACGCAGACCTTCGCCCACATAGAGTTGCGTGGGCCGGATAATGCGATTATCGATAAGTTGCTCGCGCCAGTGGGCCAGCCAGCCCGCGGCGCGAGCGATCGCGAAGATCGAAGTGAACTGATCCGTGGGTATGCCCATTTCGGAATAGAGGATACCCGAATAAAAATCGACATTCGGATACACGCCCTTGATGGCCAACCGGTCTTCGGCAGCGGCCTCCAGGGCGAGTGCGGTTTCAAACAATGGACTGACGTTGC